>NZ_JANSIO010000044.1:0-11876 GCF_047462195.1 Synechococcus sp. R3-13
CCCCATCGCCGCCGGTGCCACAGGTATCCACCAGGAGAGGCAAGTCCAGCGGGGATCCCAGCGAAGCCCGCTGTAGCACTCGTGCCATGCCGGCCAGTTCACCAGCGCTCACACCCTTGGCTTGCAGGGCCGCCAGAATCGCCCCCGACACCACATCTGGCACTTGGTTCTGGAGCCAACCGTTCATCAACTGTTCAGCTTGGGCTTCGCTGAGAGATTGCCGAGCCAGCAACTGCCCCAAAAGCTGTGGCCAAAGGTCAGCCGTTTCCGTCATGGGTCGGGATCCTGGGTGTCAGCGGGTACTTATAGTAGCGTATCTAGTAGCGTATCCCGCCTCTGGGTCACTTGCCTCGTGCAGGTCGGGCCATGCTGATGGTTGGTATAGTGGGTTTGACCTGAGCCGTTTCCGGCCCTAGCAGGGTGCGCTCCATTCTTCTCTTCCCTCCCGGAGGTTGTGATGAATCCTCCAACTAACCCAAGGGCTTGCAGCCCGCTTGCACGAGCGGGAGCCTTTGCCCCCATCCATGTTGTGGGCGGGGGGTTGGCGGGGACAGAAGCTGCTTGGCAAATTGCCCAGGCAGGGTTGCCTGTCATCCTTTCGGAGATGCGCCCCGTGCGTCAGAGCCCGGCCCATCACACCGATCAGTTGGGGGAGCTGGTGTGCAGCAACTCCTTTGGGGCTGCAGCCAGCGATCGGGCGGCAGGGCTACTCAAGGAAGAACTGCGACAACTGGGATCCCTGGTGATCGCGACGGCGGATTGCCATGCAGTGCCGGCAGGAGGGGCATTGGCAGTGGATCGGGCCCGCTTCAGCCAGGCTCTCACGGAAGCCATTCAAAACCATCCCCGCATCACCCTGCGTCGGGAGGAGGTGACGGAGATCCCGGAGGGCATTGCCGTCCTCTGTACCGGCCCTCTGACCAGCGATCCCCTGGCCAAAGCGCTGCAAGCTTTTACGGGCCTGGAGTACCTGAGCTTTTTTGATGCGTCTAGCCCCATTGTTACCGGGGATTCGTTGAACCGAGCGGTGGTGTTTCAGGCTTCCCGCTACGACAAGGGGGAAGCAGCCTATCTCAACTGCCCCATGACGGAAGCGGAGTACGAACGGTTTTGGCGGGCGCTAGTGGAGGCGGAGCAGGCGCCCCTCAAGGATTTTGAACGAGAGGAGCGCAAGTTTTTCGAGGGCTGCTTGCCGATTGAAGAAATGGCGCGCCGTGGCAAAGACACCCTCTGTTTCGGCCCCTTGAAGCCGGTGGGGCTGGTGGATCCGCGCACGGGATCCCGTCCTTACGCGGTGGTGCAGTTGCGGCAAGAGGACAAAGCAGGGCAGCTGTGGAACTTGGTGGGCTTTCAAACCAACTTGAAATGGGGAGAACAGCAGCGGGTCTTTCGCCTCATCCCCGGCCTGGAACAGGCGGAGTTTGTCCGCTTTGGGGTGATGCACCGCAATACATTTTTGAATTCGCCCCAGCTTCTGTGGCCGACCTTGCAATTTCGTCGCCGACCCACGCTGTTTGCCGCCGGCCAGTTGGTGGGCACCGAGGGCTATGCCTGCGCGGTGGCAGGGGGATGGTTGGCCGGACAGAACGCCGCCCGCCTGGCTCTGGGGTTGCCCTTGATCACGCTGCCCCCCGAGACGATGATGGGATCCCTGTTTCAGTTCATCAGCAGCGCCGATCCCAGGCATTTTCAGCCGATGCCGGCCAATTTTGGGCTGCTGCCGGATTTGGAGGGGCGCCAGCTTCGCAACAAGCAGGAGCGCTATGGCCGTTACCGGGATCGCGCTTTGGCTGCTCTGAGGGCGACTGGGTTGGTGCGCCAAGTGCAAACTGCCTAGGGGAGGCCCAGGCTGGAGCGTGTTACCAACGGTTGCAGTCCGAAGTCAAAGTCGAGATTGAGCGTTAGCTTGAAGTCGATAAGCCTTGCGAAGGCCGACGAAGACACGCTGTGAATATTCTGGTCGTCAATGCCGGTTCCAGCAGCCTCAAATCCTCCCTATTTCTGGCGGTTGAGGGAAGGGTGGAGGCCACGCCCATCTGGCAAGCCCAGGTGGATTTCACCTACAAGCCGGGGGAGGCCCTCATCCAGACCCGTCGGCGAGGCGGTGGGTGGGAACCTTTTCCCTCCGTTTCACCTGAGAGGGGGATCGGCCAATTGGCCCCGCTGTTTCAAAGCCTCTGGCAAGGGGAGGGATCCCTGCTCTCCCAGGCGGCTGAGATCGGCGGCGTTGGCCATCGGGTGGTGCATGGGGGATCCCTGTACCGGCAGCCTACCTTAATTACGCCAGAGGTGGAGAGGGCGATTGAGCAATTGATCCCCTTGGCCCCAGCCCACAACCCTGCTGCGCTGGCTGGCATCCGTCTGCTAAGGCAACTGTTGCCGGGGATCCCTCAGGTGGCCGTTTTCGACACCGCCTTCCACCAGCAAATGCCTCTGGCCGCAGCCCTTTACCCCCTTCCCTACGCTTGGGCTGAACAAGGGATCCGCCGCTACGGGTTTCATGGCATCAACCACGAGCATTGCGCCCGTCGCGCTGCCGAGATCTTGAACCGACCCCTGGAGGAGTTGCGGCTGATCACTTGTCACCTGGGCAACGGCTGTTCGTTGGCGGCCATTCGCGGGGGCAGAAGCGTGGATAACACCATGGGCTATACCCCTCTGGAGGGCTTGATGATGGGATCCCGGTCGGGGTCAGTGGATCCGGGCATTTTGATCCATCAGTTGCGCCAGGGCATGAGTGTGGATGAACTGGATCGGATCTTGAACCGAGAATCGGGGTTGAAGGGCGTTTCCGGCCTGAGCAGCGATATGCGGGTTGTGTTGGAGGCAATGGAGGCAGGCCATGCCCGGGCGGAGCTGGCTTTCGATCTGTTTGTCCACCGTCTGCGCAGCCAGATTGGGGCAATGCTCATGAGCTTAGATCGGCTGGATGCGCTGGTGTTTTCTGGGGGGATTGGGGAAAACTCAGCACCGGTGCGGGCGGCAGCCTGTGCAGACCTAGGTTTTTTAGGGATCCAGATCGACCCGGTTTTGAATGCCGGATCCCCCCGCAACTGCGATATCAGCACCTGCGATGCTCCGGTGCGGGTTCTGGTGATCTCAGCCCAAGAGGACTGGTCCATTGCCACAGCCTGCCAAAGCCTTTTGCAAGGGGAATAGACGAAGGATTCCAGGCTGCTTCTCGCCAGGTTCTCTCCTTTCCGCCCGCTGGCTTGGTGGAGACAAACTCTAGACAATAAGCTCAAAAAAAGAAGACCTTTTGGAGTGGAGGAAAACCATGCAGCGAAGGCATGAACGGATCCCATTGCTGGTGCTGCTGAGCAGTGTTCTGGTGGGGTGTGGGGGCACGACCGGCAGCAGCGATCTTCTGCCCCTGCCGCCTCCCATACCTGCTCCATCCCTCACCATTACTGATCTCTCTCCGCGCACCGTCTTGGTGGGGCAAACTCCAACCTTTGTGGTGTCTTTCCGGGTAGAGGCCCCTGCCGGGATCCGGGGTTCCAACGCCTTTTTGGCTTCCGTCACCACCCCACTGGGCAATTTCGTAACCCTGGGAGCTTTTGATGCTGCTCAGTTGCCCGGCTGCTTCGTTGGGGCGACCACCTGCACCGTTACAGGGCTGACCCTGACCCAGGATCGCTTTACCCTCACTCAAACGGGATCCCATCA
Organism: Synechococcus sp. R3-13; assembly: GCF_047462195.1. Taxonomy (NCBI): domain Bacteria; kingdom Bacillati; phylum Cyanobacteriota; class Cyanophyceae; order Synechococcales; family Synechococcaceae; genus Synechococcus; species Synechococcus sp. R3-13. Next base: position 3,670 of record NZ_JANSIO010000044.1, read on the forward strand.
GCTCACCATCAGTGTGTTCGATCGGCAGGAGCGGCTGGGCAGCGGCAGTTTCCCATTTACCGGAGTGCTTTGAAAACGGTTTGGATAAAGACACAGAGGATACTAGTCTTGCAGGATCCCCAGAAACTCAAAACTCACTCTAGGCCCTATCTCTCAGGTGGATTTCTGAGGCTTCCGGCCAAGGGATCAGGCCACCTCGGTCAAACTTGAACGGCCTCGCCGTTCCTGAGGAGATCGAGTTTTGTTGCTTCAAATCGGATGGGGATAAAGTCGAGTATGTAGTCACTCTAAACATCATGGTCTAAACATCATGAATGAAACCTTTCCGTCTGGCTCCCCTCTCCCTCTGGAAGAGGAGCTGAGGGTGGTCGCGGCAGCGGCGCGGAGCGTTTGGGCACGGTCTCCAGCAGGAATGTAACTCGGAGATCCCAACTCAGGTGATCCGGATCAGCGCAAGCCTTTGGTCAGGGGAGTAGGTTATAGTTATCCAAAAAGATAACAATTTTGACGAAAAAGACATCTTCTGCTTTCCCCAAGCTGACCTTTCGATATGCTGAAGCCGATCTAGGGAATGGAGGCGCTGAACTGTGGAGAATGGGATCGTGTGTCAACTCACTTTAGAATGGACCGAAGCCGACCGGCGCCGATCGCAAACGGTTTCGCCTGTTCCCTCCAAGCTGGTTACCATTGGACGGGATCCCAGCTGTGATGTGGTGCTCAATGACCCAACTCGCTCGGTCTCAGGAGTTCACGCCGGGCTTTATTTTGATCCCAAAACCTTAAACTTTCACATTCGCAACTTAACTCGGGATCGTTTGCCTCCTAAGCAGCCCAACCCCGTCTGGGTGAATGGCCGAAAAATGATTCAGGAGGAGCCTGCGCTTGAGGCCAATAGCCAAATTCAGTTGGGGCACATTGTGCTGAGGGTGAAGTCTATAGAAGTGGCCAGGAAGGATCAGGGGGATCTCCTCAGCCGCGGCACTTTGGACGCCCTCAAGGTTAAGTGCAGCCGCCTGGAAAACCCTCACTACCTACCCCCGGAATATCAGGGCCAGAATTGTCCCTACTGTGGGCATTTGGTTTTGAGCGCTACCTTGGTGATCCCTCCTCCAGAAGCTGGCAAAGCCCCGCAATCTCCTGCCTAGGGCAACGATTCTTCCCACGGATCCCGGCGGCCAATCCAAGTCCATAAGGGATTGAAGAAAGGGATCCCGGGCAAACCAAAAGTGACCTGTGAGGTCGCGTTGTTCTGGGTTTTCTCAATGGCTCCATCATGATTTTTATAAAGGTGAGCAGAAGCTATGCAAATTCAACTGAGCTGGGAAGATCCCATCACCGAAGAACAGCAGGAGCTGATTTTTCCATTGCCTCTTGCCTTGGGCAGGGAGCTGGCCCAATTGCCACAGGAATGGCAAGGTCGAGAAGTGGCGCGGGCTGTGTTTGCCAGCCAGGAGATCTCCCGTTATCACGCCCTCGTCTATCTCGGTGAGGATGGCCAGGTCATCTATGAAGATCGCAGTGCCAACGGCAGCCGCATCAATGGGGAAAAAATCCGTCAGGCACGCCGGGTGCTCCAGGGGGGAGAAGTGGTGGAGCTTGGCCCCTACAGCATCACCGTGGGTTTGGTGTCCCCCAGGGATCCCAATGCCACCCTTCTGACCGCCACCCCTACTCTTTTGCTGGAGCCGCGCACCGAACTGATTCGCCCGGCCACCCAACCCGACACCGCATTTGAGGTTCCCCCGGCTTCCACGGTGGTTTTTGCCCCAGAGCAGCTTCCTGAAGTGCGGGCTGGCTCGGATTTTCCCCCGCCGGATTTGTTTCGAGCCGAGCAAATTGCCCTGAGCGCCCTCAAAGCCACCGGACTACCTGTGGAAGAGACCCTCTATTTGGCCTTGGGCGGCGGTATCGGCAGCTTTGTCTGGGTGGATACCCTGCGCATCTACGGGGTCAGACCGGAGCACATCCGCGTCATCAGCATTGCCCGCAAACCCTACGAACGGTATGAACGGCTTTTGACCAACTGCCAGATCCCCCGCTGGAAGCGAATTCGCTCTGGCTCCGATTCTTGTCCAGACAACATTTGGGGCTGGCCTGGCTATGCTCTGCGGGATGCTTGGCGTTCCTTTTTCTCCGGCCGATTGTTGGAAGCATTCGGCTTTTTGTGGCAGGTATTTAGTGAGCCCTTGTTGGCAGATACCTATACGCCGCGGGCGGGGGATGTATTTGCCTCAATGGATCGGGAGGCAGCCCGAATTGGTTGGGAGCAAATGTTGTGTTACGGCCATATTCGCGCCATTCGCAAAACGGAGGATGGGCGATATGTGGTGGCCTATTCGGCAACGCGGCCCGGCCATACGGATCACCGTTTTATGGTGGCCAAGTATCTCCATTTGGCAACTGGATATCCGGCCATCAAGTTGCTCAACGACCTGCAGGAGTTTCGCGAAAAAACAGGAGATTTGAGATCGGTGGTACACGGCTATGAGCCTCATGATCACGTTTATGAGCAGTTGGAGAAACAAGGTGGCACCGTCCTAATTCGGGGATTTGGGATCGTCGCCTCTCAGGTGATGGAACGCCTTTACGAAGCCCGCAAAGTCAACCCCCGCATCTCGGTGGTGCATCTGAGCCGTGCGCCCAAAAGCGGTAATCGCTTCGGACGAGCCAAACGGGCAGTGGATAACCATTGGGAGTTTCAGCCCTTCAACTGGCCCAAGGGCACTTGGGGAGGAGTTCTGCGTGCCAAATTGGAAGCGGCGACCCCCCTGGAACGGCGCGAACTGCTGGAAGCTTGGGGCGGCACCACGACAGCAAGTCGGCGGAAATGGCGGCGGATCGTGCGGCAAGGGTTGCGAGAGGGCTGGTACTCGATTGTGTTCGGCAAGGTGGAGTCGGTGGTTCCCGGCGACAAGGGTAAGCCGGTAACCTACATTCGAGGTACCCACAACAACACGCAATTAAAGGTGGAGGCCGATTTCGTTATCGACTGTACGGGTTTGGTTTCGGATCCCATGACCAATCCTCTCCTCAACGATCTAATTACCCACTACAACCTGCCCCTCAATCCTCACGGGCGCTTGCATGTCTCCAACGACTTTGAGCTGGTGGAGATGCGCAACCGGGATGGGCGAATGTACGCTGCCGGGATCATCACCTTGGGCGGGCCCTATGCGCCGGTGGATACGTTTTTGGGTTTACAGTACTGTGCCCATCGCTCGGTGGAACACCTGGCTCGACTGCGGGCACCGGGGGTCAAAGGCTTAGAAGGGATCCGATCCCTGTGGCAATGGTGCAAGTGGGCCCTAAACATCAGCCCCTAGCTTGCCGACATTGGGCAACGCTCCTGGATTTTGCCGGATGTTTATGGTTATCAACGCTATTGTTGGCGACACATCATGGCTATTCCCCATCCCGTTGAACCTGGTGAAAGGGGTGTTGCGTTGATCCCCAACTCTTCTATACCAAAGGGGGAAGGGTTGGGGGTGAGGGCCAGAAGGTTCCCTCAAACAGACTGGGAGCGACACGGATCCTGATGATCTCGATAGGCAAAACTGCTGGAGGAAAAGATGACTCCGACCCTGATTGGCCGCTGGCAAACTCGCATTTTCTTATTGGCCACCGTTGGTGTTTTGGCAAGTTTACCCTTTTATTTTGGGATCACTGGACATGGCGGCAGCCTCACCTATTTTTGGGTGCTGTTCTACGTAGGTCTGTTTGGCTGTGTTTGGGATGTCGTTTATAACTATCTGATGGGGTGGATGTGGGATCACGATTGGCCTGGGATCCTTCAGCTTTTGGCCGGCATTTGGGAAGGGCTTTTTTTGGGTACAGTCCTGAGGGTGGTGGGTCTGCCTCATATCCCAAGACAACGGTTTGATTTGGGAGATTTTATTCTCCACTACAGTGTGGTCTGGGTTTGCCTTTACCTCAGCGCTTGGGTGGTGATGCGCATTTTGTTTCCCCGCTGGCGCTTTCGCGGTGGAGAGTGGCTGGGGCCATGGCCTCGCTCCGGCAGCTAGAGAGGGGATCCACTGCCGCTAGAATCAGGCTGGGAGATCTCCCCGGATAAGTCTGTACAGGCTGAGGGGAGTTGAAAAGTTGTTGCTGACCCAGATTTTCACCCCATGCAAGCCTGTACCCTGATTGCCCGCGCCAAGATCAACCTCTACCTGGAAATCCTCGGATCCCGTCCTGACGGGTATTCAGAGGTGGCGATGGTGTTGCAGAGCATTCATTTGGCGGATCGACTGCAGTTGAAGAGCCGTCCTCACGGGATCCACCTCACCTGCGATCGTCCAGAAGTGCCTGCAGATGCCCGCAACCTTGCCTATCAAGCCGCTGAGCTGCTGCAAAAAGAGTGTCACTCTGCCGCTGGCGTGGAGATTCACATCGAAAAGCACATTCCGGTGGCAGCAGGTTTGGCGGGGGGCTCGGCTGATGCGGCGGCGGTTTTGGTGGGGTTAAACCAACTGTGGGGGCTGGGCCTGACGGTGGGAGAGTTGCAGAGTTTGGCAGCCCGCTTGGGATCCGACATTCCCTTCTGTGTCCAGGGCGGAACGCAACTGGCCACCGGGCGCGGGGAAGTTTTGGAGCCGCTGGCCGATTGGGAAGGGATCCCTGTGCTGCTGGCCAAGCCCAAGCACCTGGGGGTTTCGACTGCCTGGGCCTATCAAGCCTTTCGTTCTCGTCAGGGGAGCTTGGGAGGGGATGCCCTACCCAAACCCACACTGCCCACCTTGCCGCAGGCGTTGGCGGCTCTCAGCCGTCAGGATCCGCCGGCGTTAGCCAGGAGTTTGCGCAATGACTTGGAACAGGTGGTTTTGCCGGAGTACGCGATTGTAGGGGAACTGCGCCAAGCTCTTCTCTCGGCGGGGGCCTTGGGATCCCTGATGTCGGGGTCGGGGCCAACGGTCTTCGGAATCATGCCCAGCCTGGAGCTGGCCGCCCAAGTGCGCAACACCCTGCGTCACCAGTTTCAGGATGTAGAGTTTTGGGTGACGCAGTTTGCCCCCACTGGGATTCTGCTGCAGCCGGATCCCTGTAGCCTCAGTCCTACCTAGGTTGTCGACTGGATGGGCTGAATGTGGGATCCCCACCTGACCTTCTCTATCCTCCCCTCCAGTTGACCAAAAAAACTGGGTTACAAGCCCCGCCCTTCTAGGGCGGCTTTTGTAAGATGCTATTAGACAGGAAAGGCAACTTTGCATGTACCTTGTCCGCAAGCTCAAGCTAGGCGTCTCAGAGCAACTGCAGCTGTTGAGCAGGGCAGCAGGCGAGCTGTACTCAAAAGTGCTCGTTCACTTTTGGCGGGTCGTCCGCAAGAAGGGATTGTGGTTAAAGCCTTCCACATTCATGCGTTGGTTTCCCAACGACCCTGAGAATACACTTCATGCCCACAGTGCAGACGCAGTAGTGCAAAGCTTCTTTGCCTCTCTCAAGTCCTGGCGGGAACGCCGCAAAACCGACCCCAACGCCCGTCCACCTCGACGCCGTCGGTACTTCTACAAAGTCCAGTGGAAATCTTCAGCCATCCAAGTCGTCAATGGGAAGCTGCGATTGTCGAACGGGAAAGGCAAGGAGCCCCTGATTGTTAACTGGGCTTGGGATACGCCTGTTTGGGTAGAGATGGGCTGGGATGGCCAGCAGTATGAGCTGAGGGCTTGCTACAAGGTGGGGGATACGCCGCCGGAAGAAGAGGGGGAAGAGAGCAACGTTGCCGCTGTGGATTTGGGTGAGATTCACCCCGCAGTCGCTCATGAGGGGGGACAAACCTACATCGCCAATGGCAGGCTGCTGCGCTCCAAAAGGCGCTACCAGAACAAGCTGCAGGGCAAGCTAGCTCGACTCCTGGCGCGCAAAAAGCGGGGCTCTCGGCGGTGGAAGCGGCTAGTTCGCTCTCAACGTTTGCAGCTCAAGAAGCTGCGCAATCAAATTCGGGATATTCTGCACAAGCAGACAACCCGATTGGTCTCCACGCTCCACAAGCGAGGCGTGCAGACAGTTGTGATTGGCGACCTTCGGGATATCCGGATGTCTGCCAACTACAACAAAAAGGCGAATCAGAAGATCCACCAGATGTTGCATGGTCAAGTCCGGCATCTCATCACCTACAAAGCTGAGCGGTTGGGGATGAGAGTGGTACTGCAAGATGAGCGGTACAGCTCTCAGGAGTGTCCTGTTTGTGGACAGAGAAACAAGCCCAAAGGTCGTGTGTACAGGTGTGGGTGTGGGTTTGAGTTCCATCGGGACGGGGTGGGGGCAATTAACATCCGCAGGAAGTATCTGGGCTCCGGCCCAGTAGTTGGGGCCATGGCATCCCCCATAGGGTTGAGGTTTCAGCCTCATGCCCTGTGTAGCTCAGTCGGTAGGAGCAATTCTGCTGGCTGAGAAAGCATCCCCGTCCTTTAAGACGGGGAGTATGTCAAATAGTAGGATGAGCACCTAAACTTAACCTTGCGTTCACAGACTGCTGGCTTTAGCGGTCAAGTTATCTCTCTGCTCTGAACCTCCCTCATGCCGCCCATCACCAAGATCCTGATCGCCAACCGGGGTGAGATTGCCCTGCGCATCATCCGCACCTGTCAGGAAATGGGGATCCGAACTGTGGCCGTTTACTCCACTGCGGATCAGAACTCCCTGCACGTCCAACTGGCGGACGAGGCTGTTTGCGTAGGAGATGCCCCGGTGGCCAAAAGCTACCTCAACATTCCCAACATCATCTCGGCAGCCCTCACCCGCGGGGCCACTGCCATTCATCCGGGCTATGGGTTCTTGGCGGAGAATGCCAAATTTGCCGAGATGTGTGCCGACCACAACTTGATCTTCATCGGCCCCTCGCCAGAGGCGATGCGCAAGATGGGCGACAAGGCCACGGCCCGCGAGACCATGCAAGCGGTGGGGGTGCCGACGGTGCCGGGCAGCCGCGGGTTGATCACCTCTGAGGAGGAGGCAGTGAAGCTGGCGGAGAAAATCGGCTACCCCGTGATTATCAAAGCCACCGCCGGTGGCGGGGGGCGGGGTATGCGGGTGGCGCGGGATGCCCAGGAGCTGCTGAAGATGCTGCGCACCGCTCAGGGGGAAGCCCAAGCAGCCTTTGGCAACGGCGGGGTTTACTTGGAGAAGTTCATCGAGCGCCCCCGTCATGTGGAGTTTCAAATCTTGGCGGATAGTCAGGGCAATGTGGTGCATCTGTACGAGCGGGATTGCTCCATTCAACGGCGGCATCAAAAGCTGTTGGAAGAGGCCCCCAGCCCGGCTTTGACTGCAAGCTTGCGCGCCCGCATGGGAGCAGCGGCGGTGAAAGCGGCCAAGGTGGTGAATTATGTGGGGGTGGGCACGGTGGAGTTTTTGCTGGATAAAAACGGCCAGTTTTACTTCATCGAGATGAACACCCGCATCCAGGTGGAGCATCCGGTTACTGAGATGGTGACCGGGCTGGATCTGATTGCCGAGCAGATTCGCATTGCCCAAGGTCAACCCCTCACCTTTCGCCAGAAGGATGTGGAGTTGCGGGGCCATGCTATCGAATGCCGCATCAACGCCGAGGATCCCAAGCAGCAGTTTCGGCCTTGCGCTGGCACGATCAGTGCCTATTTGCCCCCTGGGGGGCCGGGGGTGCGCATGGATTCCCACATCTACACCGACTACACCATTCCCCCCTACTACGATTCGCTGTTGGGCAAGCTGATCGTCTGGGGGCCTAACCGGGCAGCAGCCATCCGCCGCATGCAGCGGGCTTTGGGGGAATGCGCCATCACTGGGGTGCCCACCACGATCCCTTTCCACCAGCAGATCCTGCGCCACGAGGCTTTTTTGCGGGGCGAGGTGTACACGGATTTCATCACCCAACACCTGCTGCCCGGCCAGTAGCCATCGACTCTCAGGTCGGGATCCCTCTCTGGACAGCAGCTGGCCACAAGTTGAGGATAAAGTTAAGGGCTAGCAGAGGGATGGAGGTGGCAGGATGAGGGAGCCTCGATCGGGCTGGGCTCAGGAGACCCATCCCCAGAGTCAGCCGACTGGCCCTGTTCCCAGCCTCAGCCATCTGGCGGCGCAATTTTTGCAGGAGCGGCAGCGGGATCTGGCCCCTGCCAGCCGCCGTACCTACCGCATTGCTCTGGAGCAGTTTGCCAAAACTTGCCCCGTGCCGCTGCCCCAGGTGCAGCCTGCCCACGTCCAGTCCTTTTTGAACAGCTTGAAGGGCC
>NZ_JANSIO010000045.1:0-866 GCF_047462195.1 Synechococcus sp. R3-13
TACCGCCTAGCGGTTGGTGTCGGGTAGTTTACTCGATTGGTGATTGACCTGACCGGGGCCAGCACCTCTGCTGGGGCTGAGGCTTTCTTCATTTTGAATCTCAATTAGGCTTCGGGCATGAGGGGGCGGAACCCATGCTTGCGGGAAAGCTGCCCGATCAGATCCAATTTCTCAAGGGTGATCAAATTACGGCCCCAACTGAAATTGGTGTGCAGCCCCTCAAACTCCAGTAGCATGGACTCGGCAAAGCAGGCGAAAAGCTGACGGGCCGGGTTGGCCACATTCAAAAACTGCATGATGTTCCATTCAATGTCCAAAGAGTGCTCCACCATCCCCCCGTCAATGACGTAGAGCCCCTTCCGATGCAAGCTGGAGGCGATGTTCTTCGGGTAGCCACCGTCGATGATGACACAGGGATCCGGCAAAACTTGGGGATCGAGGGCCATGCCTTGGCTCATGCTGGCCACCCAAACGATAAAGTCAGCGCGGGGCAGGGCCTCTTCCAGCGAAGAGATCTCCCCCTGCTTGAGCTTGGCCTGCAATTCCTCCAGACGCCGTCGCTCTCGGGCGATGAGCAACAATTTGCCCAAGTGAGTGTGGGCCACCAACCATTGACAAATGGCGCTGCCGATATCTCCGGTCGCCCCCACCACCGCAACCGTAGCGGCTGCCAAGTCCATGGCGTAGCGCTGGGCCGCCAACTGCAGTTGCTGACAGATGATGTAGGCCGTGTGGGTATTGCCGGTGGTAAAGCGTTGGATCTCCAAGTCAATGTTGCGGACTCGCCGGAGACTGTCGAGGCGAAAAGTCTCAAAAATGATGCTGCTAAATCCCCCCAAAGCAGTAATGTTCAAGCCGCGCCGCTG
>NZ_JANSIO010000046.1:0-919 GCF_047462195.1 Synechococcus sp. R3-13
GAGGAATACTTTGCCCTGGAAGCTGAATCAGAGGCCACAGGCGGGATCCGCCGTGAATTTCGCAATGGGGAAATTATTGAGATAACTGGCGGCACACCCATTCATAGCCAACTGATTACCAGTGTCAATGCCCTACTTTGGCTTAAGCTAAGAGGCAAGGGTTTTTCCGTTTTTTCTAGTGATCTCAGACTTTACATACCTGCCTTCGAACAATATGTCTATCCCGATGGTATGGTGATCCAAAACCCAGTTCAGCTTAAAGAAGGGCGCAAGGATACTGTCACTAACCCTATCTTAATTGTGGAAGTGCTCTCGCCTGCCACCGAAAGCTACGATAGAGGAGCGAAGTTTGCTGCCTATCGCTCTCTCCCAACTTTACAGGAGTATCTGCTAATTAACCAAGCTCGAATCAGTGTAGAACACTACCGCCGCCAGGGAAATGTCGAGTGGATCTTCAGGGACTACCATGCCCTGGATGATGTTGCTACGCTGCCGTCTGTCAACATCACTTTTTCCCTGGCAGACATTTACGGTGATATTGAATTAGAGCAAGATTCAAATGCAACACGCTCCTGACAAGAACCTACTCCCCCACTTGAAACGTAGATGAGGCAAGTTGGGAATGCCTGAAGTGATTCTGCTAGATATCTACATCCGGCTCTGGCTAGGGTTACACGGCTATGCCATAAAAGACTATTAAAGGATGAGATGGGCGACAATGTTTGCAGAAGTATCTAGGGCGTTTTAACTCATTCAAGGAAGGAAAAACTATGACTGCTACCTATGCTGTGTCTTCTAAGCCAATGACTTTTGCTGAGTTTCTGGAGTGGAAACCTAACAGACGATACGAACTACACAACGGAGTTGCGGTTGAGATGCAACCCACAGGGAAACATGATGAAATCAGTGGTTTTCTTGC
>NZ_JANSIO010000047.1:0-7909 GCF_047462195.1 Synechococcus sp. R3-13
GGCTGGCCAACAGGATTCTCCAGATCGACAAAGACATAAGTCCCTGCCTGTCGGATCCCGTTAGCCAAGCCCTTGCCCAGAGCAAAGGCCAGAAAGTCTTTTTTTCCTGCAAGCGCGGGGGGGTAGGTTGCAGGTTTGGCTCGGACAAGAGATCATAGAGTTTCGTCGAAACCCAAAGCTCCCATTGACAGCGTGACGGTGGAACACAAGCACATTCAGTTAGACAGTCGGCCCGTTGGCCTGAACACAGCCACCGGTACCATCAAAGCCCAGTTGGACTTGCTACTGCTGGGGTTGGAGTCCCTGAGCGGAGAAAGTTCCGAAGCGGTTCTGGCCGCAGCCAAAGCCCTCAACTTGGAAGAGCAGATTGGCGACCGGGTGACCCTCTGGCGACTGCGCAATGCTAACCCCTTGCGCCGCAGCAGCGGTGGGCGCAAAAAGGTCGATATCGAAGAGGCCCGCGCCCTGGTGATGGTGATTGCCTATCTGGCTGCTCAGCAACAAGCCCGTATCCGCAGCACCTTGGAGCAACTGGAAGCCGCTGTCGATCAAGAGCTCAGCCCCTTCCGTCAGCCGCTGGTGGGAGATTACTTGGATGAATTCCTCTCTCACTACCGCAGCCGCATGGTGGATGGGGACGTGCGCGATGAGAATAGCCTCACCGAGCTGGCCCTGCGCATCTTGATTGAGCTGATGTTCTACAGTAGCCCGAAAGGCGCTCAGCGCCTGTGGAAAGCCTTGCTCAGCCGTCCTGAGATGGATTTGCCTGCCGGCAGCGATCTGGAAGAAGAGGGGGTAGCCCACAGCTCCGGCCCCGATACCTCACCCTCTTCTTGAGGCAGGTTCGTCAATTATCACCTCTGTTATCGCCTCTGTAGCCCTCTACCCGTGTTGTTCGCCCGCAGTTGCCATGCCCAGCCTCACCCTGATTAGCCACACCTATCAACAACCCACTTCTACGCTGACTGTACGGGGAGAAGCCCCTGCCGATTCCAATTCTTCAGACTCCTCTGCAACGCCGCCGCTGCAAGCCATCCAGCGCAGCTTCGAGTGTCAGTTGGAAATCCGCCAGGGGGAGACAGTCAAAACTTTACACGGCGATAACGTTTGGCTCAACGATTTGATCACCGTAATCGACCGCTACGTGGGATCCCACTTGAGTGGGGAACCCAAGGGAACCTTCAGCGGTACCGTGGCCATCCGTCCGCTTGATTTTATTTTTCATCGCCTCACGGTGCGCCAAGGGGAAGATCGCATCGCGCAGGTGGATTTGTCGATGACGCAGTTGTACGACCTGCTGGAGAACCTCTCCCAGGTGGCGGATGACATTCCCCAACTGGCCAATCTGGGAACTCCGGTGACGCGGGCTTGGTATCGACAGCCCACCGGGATCGCTGCCCTGCTGGTGGGCGGGATCGCAGTTGTGGCCGGTGTTGGGATCTGGGCCAGTCGCCCCCCTAGGGATCCCACAGGTTCCCCTTCCCCGCAAGAGCAGCTCACCATCCCTGCCTTGACGGGTCAATCGCAGCCTTTGGCCACATCCCCTCAAGAATCTGACCCAACAGCGGGAAGAGAGGCAGCAGGGGCGGATCCCCTTTCCCGTCTGCGAGACATTTTGGCAGAGCAGTGGCAGTCTCCCCCCGATTGGCCAGAGAGCTTTGTCTACCGGGTAACGGTGGATAGGACGGGATCCCTGCTGGCTGCCGAGCCGGAGGATGCGCTGGCCCGGGAGCGCCGAGCCGAAACCCCATTTGCCGACCTGCCGGAGCTACCGCCGGATCCCTTGCCGGCAGGCGCCCAACAGTTCCGCGTCAGCCTAGAGCCGGGCAACCAGGTGGAAGTGACTCAGGACAGGTAGGCATCTTGACAGGCCAAGCTAGGGTGGCTCTGTACTGTGGTCTACCCAGAGACATTGTTTCTGGAGCTTTCAGAGGATTATAGTTGTTTCAGGTTAGGGTGAGACGCCTGGGCTACTGAGGAAAGCTTTCTGGTTCCGTGCATTATTGCTCTGCAACGCTGACGCGACGACTCGGCCAGCGTTTTAGGTGTAGGGTGCAGTGTCCTAGTTTGCATTGAAATGACCATACTTTCAGGGCCGGGGGATTAGAGGAAGCGATCTGACCCTGAAGAGTAAGCCAGTAAAGAGAGAGGCCGCCGAGTTGGGAGAGCCAGGGCCACACTGGCGACGCCGCCAATGCCGAGGCGCAAAGGCTCTACCGACCGCATCTGAGAGGTTCACCCGGCCTCAGGGGACAAGGGCAATGAGGGTAAAGTGGAAGAGTTTCCTCTATTCGGATCGCTGCCACTCTATGACCGCAACCATCGAAGTGCCTAAGCGAGGCTTACCTGTCACCATCATCACAGGTTTTTTGGGCAGTGGGAAAACCACCCTTCTCAACCACATCCTCAACAACCAGAAAGGGATGCGCACAGCGGTGCTGGTCAACGAATTCGGCGAGATCAGCATCGATGCGGAACTGATCGTCTCCAGCGAAGAAGACTTGGTGGAGCTGAACAACGGCTGCATCTGCTGCACCATCCGGGACGACATCGCCGAAAGCGTGTTGCGGTTGATGGAACGTTCCGACAAGATCGACTACCTGGTGGTGGAGACTACGGGATTGGCGGATCCCTTGCCGGTGGCCCTCACCTTTTTGGGGCCAGAATTGCGAGATCTGACGCGGCTAGACTCGATTATCACCCTGGTAGATGCCACCAACTTTGCCCCCGATCTGTTCAACAGCAACGTGGCCTACAGCCAAATTGCCTATGGGGATGTGATTCTCCTCAACAAAATCGATTTGGTCGAGGAAGCCGAGATCGAGCGTCTGGAAAAACGCATCCGCGAGATCAAAGAAGATGCCCGCATTTTGCGCACCGTCAACAGCGCAGTTCCCCTGGAGCTAATCTTGGATACCGATTTGTTTCAGGCCAGTTCCTTGCCCCAAGAAGAAGCCCATGATCACGACAGTCACGACCACCATGACCATGAGCACGATCATGACCATCACCACTCCCATCCCAGCCACATCGAGGCCGACGGCTTTAACTCCCTAGCCTTTGAGAGCGATCAGCCCTTCTCTTTGGATGCTTTCCAAAATTTTCTCAACGAGTTGCCCGATGCAGTCTTTCGTGCCAAAGGGGTGTTGTGGTTCGAGGAAAGCCCAGAGCGACATATCTTTCACCTCAGCGGTCGGCGCTATACCCTCAGCAGCGATGATTGGCCTCGCCAGCCCAAAAACCAGTTGGTGCTCATCGGTCAGCGCCTCGATACAGCCCGGTTGCGGAAAAAACTCCAAGCCTGTCTTGCCCGCCCGGCCACGCGGGGTCAAGGGTTTGGTCGCTGAATCAGGACTTGGCGGCAGTCCAGGCTAAAGAAAGTTGGGCTACATTCCAGCACCCTCGATCATAAACCCCTGAGGTGATGGCGCACCCTCCATGTCCGACATCTTCGTGATGATCCGCAACCAGGCCAACAACGCGCTCACCTCTATCGATGGGATCCCTTTTCTCAGTTTCCTGGAGCGAGAGGGGCAGTTGATTGCAGAAGAAACCATTGAGTTGATCTATGCGGACGCTGGATTTGATGACCTGCCAATTGGAGAATACACTGTGGGGGTACGGCATGAACGGGTGGAACCCCCGAAAGCCACCTGCCCGGTAAGCATTACCTCTGAGGACGAGGTTGTTTTGGTAACATTTGTTTACCTTGAGCCCGAGCGGGTTCTGCTGACTATTCACGTCTCTGTGGAGAAGAGGTTGTAGCCATGACTGTCAAGGTCATCCCATCGCGCTCGATCAAAGCCTTTCGCTATCGGGTGTTTTGTTTGGGACAGGATCTCTGGAATGCCCGGGATCCGATTAGCCGTGCCAACCTTGCTCTGCAACTGGCGGATGCCGCTACGACTTTGGCCCGAATGGAAGTCCAAGCCGCTCAGCCCTTCAGCTCAAGCCCTTCCTATTCCCTGCCGGAAGCTGGCCATAGGTAGCCATCGATCCAGCCGGGAATCGAGGCCAGACGCAAGGGATCCCGCCTACTCCCACTCGATGGTGCCAGGGGGCTTGGAGGTGATGTCGTAAACCACGCGGTTGATGCCGGGCACCTCGTTGACGATGCGGTTGGAAATGGTGGCCAAGAGGTCGTAGGGAACTCGCGCCCAATCGGCGGTCATACCGTCTTCGCTGGTAACCAGCCGCACCACCACCGGGCAGGCATAGGTGCGCTTATCCCCCATCACCCCCACCGACCGCACCTCTGGCAGCAGCACGGCAAAGGCTTGCCAAAGTTTGGGATAGTAGCCGGAGCGGTTGATCTCCTGCCGCACGATCATGTCCGCTTCTCGCAGGGTTTCCAGCCGTTCTTTGGTAACCTCGCCTACAATGCGGATGGCCAGCCCCGGCCCCGGAAAAGGATGGCGGCCCACAATCTCTTCCGGCAGACCCAAAGAGCGGGCCAGTTGCCGCACCTCGTCTTTGAAGAGCTTGCGCAAAGGCTCTACCAGCTTAAAGCGCAGATTTTCGGGCAGGCCGCCGACATTGTGATGGCTTTTGATCTTGACGGCAATGCGTTCTCCAGTAACCGGATCCACATGGGTATTGGCAGACTCGATCACGTCTGGGTAGAGAGTGCCCTGGGCTAAGTACTCAAAAGGGCCCAGCCGCTGGGATTCTTCCTCAAACACGCGAATAAACTCTGCCCCAATTCGTTTGCGTTTTTCTTCGGGATCGGTAACCCCCTGCAACTGCCGGAGAAACCGCTCCTGGCCATCCACGTAGTGGACGGGAATGTGAAATTGCTCTTGGAAAAGGCGCAGCAGCCGCTGGGGCTCTTCCTTGCGCATAAACCCTTGGTCGATGAACACGCAGGTGAGCTGGTCGCCGATGGCCTTGTGCAGCAGAAAAGCCAAAGTAGAGCTGTCTACCCCCCCCGAGAGGGCCAACAGCACCTTCTTATTGCCCACACGGGCACGTACCTCTCGAATGGCTTCCTCCAGAAAAGCTGCCGTTGTCCAGGTGGGCTCGCAACCGCAGATGTGATAGACAAAGTTGCGGATGAGAAAGGCGCCAGCCTCTGAGTGGGCCACCTCCGGATGAAATTGCACCCCGTAGAGACGACGCCTTGGATCGGCAATGGCGGCACAGGGGGTGTTGTCGGTAGAGGCCAAGGTGTGAAAGCCCGGCGGCAGTTCGGTAACCGAATCCCCGTGGCTCATCCACATGATGCTGTTTTCCGGCAGGTTGGTGAGCAGGTCGGTGGGATCCAAAATGTGCAGAGCGGCACGGCCATATTCCCCCTTCTGGGCTGCTTCCACCTTGCCCCCCAACTGCTGCACCATGAGTTGCATGCCGTAGCACACCCCCAGAACCGGGATCCCTAGGTTCCAAATCTCGGGGTCACACACCGGAGCGGCTGGCTCATACACCGAGTTGGGGCCCCCGGAGAGGATAATGCCCTGCGGTTGCAGTTGCCGCAGTTGCTCAGCAGTGGTGCGATAGGAAAGGATTTCCGAATAAACGTGGGTTTCGCGAATGCGGCGGGCAATGAGCTCAGAGTACTGGGATCCAAAATCGAGAATGACGATCATCTGGCGCTGCACTTCGAGGGGGGAAAAGCCGGAACTGGGAGGAGATGCAGAAGGGATCACAAAACCTGGCACAGTGCACAACAAAACAATAAAAAAGCCGGTCCAAGAGACTAGCTTGGCTATGGATACGATGGATACGAAAGAAACATTAAGGGCTCTTCCATGGTAACAGGGGTGGAGAGCTTGCACGCGGCTGCCTGCTCTAAAAAGCCTCTGTCAGGCTTGCCGAGAAAACAGCGCTTCTCGGAGGAGTCTCGCCGAAAAACCGCCTGATGAGCCCCTGAAAAAGCTGGCCACCGGCTGGGCATGACTCCCGCCAACAACGCAATACAGAAGCCAGATGACCTAGCAAAGTTAAGACTTATGATCGTGAAGGAGCGCTCCAGGCCGGTGGGGGTATTGGTAGGGATCCGCAGTGCCATTTTTTTATGTCGATTGTTGCCGAGTCCTTTCAAACCTATCTGCGCCGCCGCCGTCGTCTTCTAGCCCGCCGTCTCAAGCGACAGCAGGGCTGGGTCGTGGTTTTGGCTCTGCTGGCTTTGTACTTGCTCAGTTGGGATGCGCTGGGCGAAGATGGGTCACTATCGCACCTGTGGAGGGGACAACCCCTGTGGCTGGTGTTGATCCCGCTGTTGGGGGGAGGGCTGTACAGCTTGGGCGCCGGGGTGATCTGGATGCTGCGCCAGCGCTGGTCTGCCCAGCTGTTGGCCGAGATGATCAGCTTGCCCCATTTGACTTTGGCTGCCCTGATCTGGCTGGGGTTAGCCGTTTGGGGAGAGCACCTTTCGCCTTTCCTGTTGCGACAAAAAAACCAATTGTTGGCGGGCCTGTTGATCAGTTGGCTGTTGGCCCAGGGATGGAGTTTTTTCCAGACAGGTTGGGTAGTAGAGGCTGGGCAACTGTGGGCCGACTATCTGCAGGAGCTGCGCGGTTCTGTATTACAGCCCTGCTACCAGCGCCTGGAAACCTGTCGTCTTTCGCTCCATCTTTACCACGCCATTTGGCAAGACCTGCAACTGGAAGAACTGGAGGCCCAGCACCTGATTCAACTGTTGTCTGAGTCGTTGCTGACGCTGACCCTGCCGCTCAAGGTCTATGCTCAGCGGGTTCACCATTGCTGTCAGCAGTTGGCAGCCCTGCTGGCGCAAATGCAGGAGCGGGTAGAGCGGTTGGAGCAGGTGCTTTTGAATGTAGAGCTGGAGTTGGCCTCTCATCAGTTGCTTCAGGCTCAGCCGCAGCCGATTAACTTGCTGGCGGAAGATTGGGCCAGCTGTCAGGAGCTGGATTTGCAGGAGTTGGTTTGCTTAAACCAAGAGCTGCTGGGCACCGACCGTTCTTTGCAGGGCTTGACCCAAGAGCTGAAAGGCTGGGCCGACAGAGCCATCCCTGCCGGATTGAAACTGGGATCCCTGGGATGAAGAAGGCTGACGCTCCTTCCTCTGAGCCCCCACAGCTCAAGGCCCTGTGTGAAAGCTGGCTGGCGGAGCTGGGTTGGCAGCCTTCTGAACAGCAGCAGCAACAACTGCAACAGCTCTATCCGCTGGTGATGGCCGGAAACCGAACCCAGAACCTGACCCGCATCACCGATCCCATCGACTTTTGGGAGAAACACCTGTGGGATTCGCTGCGGGGCCTACGCCTGCTGGGATCCTGGGAGGCAATCCAAGCTCAACCCTGGCGGGGGATCGACATCGGCACCGGGGCAGGGTTTCCAGGGATCCCGGCCCAAATTGCCCTGCCCCAAACCCGCTTTACCCTGCTGGACAGCACCCAACGCAAGATTGCCTTTGTACAGGACACCTTGCAAAGGCTCTCCCTCACCCAAGCGCGGGCAGTGGCTCAACGGGCCGAAATTTGGGGGCAAGACCCGCAGGAACGGGGCAGCTATGATATTGCTCTGGCCAGGGCCCTGACCTCGGCGGAGATCTGCGCCGAGTATTGTCTGCCACTGCTCAAGGTGGGGGGACGCGCCATCCTCTATCGCGGCCATTGGACCGAGGCAGAAGCCCAAACGCTGGAGCGGGCCCTCAAGATCCTGGGCGGAAAACTGATCCATGTAGAAGCCTTCACCACACCCCGCAGCCGTGGGGTGCGCCACTGCCTATTGCTGGAGAAAGTGGCCCCCACGCCGCCTCCTTATCCCCGCTCTCCCGGCACTCCCAAACGCCAACCGTTGGGCCAAAGCAATCGCCCATGAAGGTTAGGATCCTGAGTTTCCATCTTGCTACAAAAGTTCTCCCAATTCTCGGACAAAAAGCTGCAAGGATGGCTTTGCAAATGCCATTGGGAAGACTAAGATGTGGTTGGCATGAGGTTCGGATTGA
>NZ_JANSIO010000048.1:0-8117 GCF_047462195.1 Synechococcus sp. R3-13
ACTTTGAGCCGGAGCCGGAGATGACTCCAGCAAAAGGCTTGCCCAAAGTTTTCTGGCTGTATCTTTTGGCAGCAGCCTGTGTGGCTATGGGGTTTGCGGATTTTCCCCTCATTGCCCTGCATCTGCAACAACAGTCAGGGAGCGATGGGGCAGGGATCCCTTTGCTCTATGCCCTGGCCATGGGGGTGGATGCCCTGGCCGCCCTGGGATGTGGCTGGCTGTTTGACCGCGTGGGGCTGTGGAGCCTGCTGGGAGCGGTGGCGGTATCGGCTGGATTTGCGCCGCTGGCCTTTTCCGGTACCTATGCTCTGACGGTGCTGGGCATGGTGCTCTGGGGCATTGGCTTGGGCGCTCAGGAATCGGTCATGAAGGCGGCAGTAGCCAGCATGGTGACCCCCCAGACGAGGGGCTTTGCCTTCGGCCTGTTTACCAGCGTCTACGGCCTGGCCTGGTTTTTGGGCAGCGCCCTGATGGGGGTGCTTTATGATTTCTCCCTTCCAGGTCTGGTAGCCTTCTCAGTGGCTGCTCAAGCTGTGGGAGCGGCTATCCTGCTGGCTGTAGCGGGACAGGCTGGGGCTGGGCAATGAAAAAGCCCTGCACCAGATCCACGCCGTGTTCGCAAACCCACTGTAGCTCCCCCGCAGTCTCGATCCCTTCCGCTAGCGTGGTGATCCCCAGGTCTTGGGCCAGCTCCAGCAGCTTTTGGGCAATCACCGCCTTGTAGGGATCCCGGTCCACCCCGCGAATGAGCTCTCCATCCAACTTGATCATGTCTGGCCGCAGCTGGTGCAGCAGGTTCAGGGATCCATAGCCAGCCCCCAAATCATCCAAAGCCACCCGAAAGCCTGCCTGCTGATAGAAGTGCAAAATCCGCTGCAAATGGTTCAAATCGGGGCTGCGGTCAGACTCATTGACCTCAAACACCACCCGCTGGGGCGGGATCCCGGCGCGGCTAATAGCCCAGACAGTATGGCGCAGGCAAAAAGCCGGGTCGTAGATGGCAGTGGGGCTGAAGTTGATAAAGAGATCCCCCTGCAAGTGGTGCTGCATGGCCGCGGCAATGGCCGTGCGGCGGGCGGCCAAGTCCAGCTGGTAGAGCAAATGGGCTTCCCGAGCCATAGCAAAGAGCAAACCCGCGTTGATCAACCGCCCTTCCTTGTCCAGTCCTCGCACCAGCGCCTCATGGCCCACCACAAAAGCGGGATCCCGCGCCTGGACAATGGGCTGAAAGTAGGTGGTGAGCCGGCTTTCTGCCAACACTTCCAGCAACAGCTCGGCCTGAGTGCGGTGGAACAACTCCTGCAACAACTCCACCCGGGCGCAATCCTGCCAACAGGGATCCCTATCTCCGGCCAAAAACAGAGCGCGGCTGGCCCGCATCTCCTGCTGCGAAAGAACCTCGGCCATTCCTTCTAGGGTTTTCTTGAGGGCCCCCTGGGCAATGGAAACCGCCAGGCCAAGGTTTTCCAAAAGTTGAACCGAAAGGGGGGCTGGGATCCCCTCCTTAGCCTCCAGAAGCCGCACCACCTTGCGCTGGGTGTGAGGGGTGGGCAGCCAGAGAAACAGACGCCCTGCCTCCTGCCAAAAGGTAGGCAGAGCCGGACACTCAGGACAAGACATAGGATTTTGGGGAATAGCTAGGCAGTCCCACCGACAGTATGCCCTCGCTCTCCCAGGAGAAAGCAAACTTTACAAACAGCGCTAGAACTGATCCTTCATACCTCGCAGCCGGGCAAAAACCCGCACCGGATCCTGAACTCCGGTGGCTGCCTGCAAAGCCGGCTGATCCCAACGCAAGAAGGGATTGGTGCGGCGTTCCTCGCCAATGGTGCTGGGGACAGTCGGGGATCCCGTCTGGCGCAGGGCGGCCACCTTTTGGTAACGGGCCTGCAGGTCGGGATTTCCCCCATCCACCGTCAGGGCAAACCTGAGGTTGTTGAGGGTGTATTCGTGGGCACACCACACCCGTGTGGCTTCCGGCAACTGCCGCAGTTGATCCAGGGATCCCACCATCTGCTCCGGCGTGCCTTCAAACAGCCGCCCGCATCCCCCGGCAAACAGGGTATCGCCACAGAAGAGATCCCCACTCTCGGAAAAGTAGTAGGCAATATGGCCGCGGGTATGGCCGGGCACAAACAGCACCTTTGCTAGCCGACCCGCAAACTCCACTGTTTCCCCTGCCTTGAGCTCCACCGTCTGGCCAGGGATCCGCCCCCGATCCACCTGGCTGCCATAGACTCTGGCACGGGGATAGCGCTCCAAAAGCTGTCGGTTGCCCCCCACGTGGTCGTGGTGGTGGTGGGTGTTGAAAATGGCCACCAACTCCGCCCCCAGCTCGGCCAGCTTTTCCAACACGGGCTCAGCCACTGCCGGATCCACCACGGCTGCTGTTGCAGTGTCGGGATTGTGGAGCAGGTAGATGTAGTTATCGCGCAGGGCAGGCAACTGGAGAACGCGCATGGCTCGGCTAACTCTCAAAAATGGCCTGTTCTACGTCTTGCCGGCTGAGGGAATAGGGAAAAGATAAAGTTTTCGTGTTGCCGTCTGGGTAGGTGTATCGCACCCAAATGCTGGTTTCTTCCAGGCGCAAAATGGCTTTCCAGCCAGGCCGTTCGCAAAACCACTGCTCCACATCCTGCGGATCGCGGGTGCAGCCCTGATCCTCCAGCCAGCGTTCGATGGTGTGGAGCGGGTGATTGTACAGGGGCGTGGTTGCAGGAGGCAAAGGCATGGCGAGATTCAAGGAAAGCAATCAAACCCTAGAGTCAACGGGCTATGTTCATTCAAGCACTCCTGATCCAGAATCCGAAAACTCCGTCCCAATGCCGTACCAAGACGGTGGGGAGTGCCCACAGAATCAGCTTGCCCCACTCTCTCGCAGCCAAGCGAGGACACCTGCCAACACCAAACACACAACCAGGGTGGATCCCATCAGCAGCAGGGCACACAGCTCGCCAGCCGAAAGTGGGCGGGTTTCCATACGCAGCTCTAGAGAATCGGCACCAAGGGATCCCGGCATGCCCAGAGATCCCGTGTTGGCGGTCACCGCCCGTAAGCTGGCATCGTAGATGGCCCGTTTCGTCGGGTTGCTGAGGACAAGGTAGGCCTCCTGCAACTCTTGGAAGCAGCGAATGGCCACTTCCGGAGCCAGGGGAGAAGTATCGGGATGGTAGCGCTTGCTCAATTGCCGGTAGGCCCGCCGGATGGCCTCAGGAGATGCCCCTGGAGACAGACCCAGCCGTTGGTAGTAGGTGAGGGAAGTCAAGGAGCGCATGCAACCTATGGAGGAGCAAGACTACAGGGGCAGCAAAACCGCTTTCAGGGGAGCACAGCTCTAGTCCAGTGTAATCACTCGCGCAGACACCGGGATCCCTGCAGCAAGCCTCTATTCTTCCTCATCCTCTTCAGACTTAGCTTTGGGATAGTAGAAACCGGTGTTGCGACCGCTGAGAATGGCGCGCCCAATGGTCATGGCTCGCTGGGCCTGGAGCTTAGCTTTGCCCAGCCAGACGGCGTAGCGCCTGCGACTGCGGGCTTTAGAGGTTTTCTTCTTGGGAACAGGCATAGCTTGTACAAGAATACAGCCTTACTAGGCTAGCACTGATCGCGTCAGCGGCGGAGTCCTAGCTTGCACCGCCGATCCCAGCTTTATCCAGGCAAGTGGCCTATCAGCGCTTGACTGAAAGAGGGCGAGCATCTCGGCTCAACAGAGTTGAGATCTGTCAACTCTTCTGTGCAAATCTTCTCAATCCATTTTCCCAACAGCCCTGTAGCCGCTAGAGTATGGGACATCTGCTGGGAACAGGCGATGCCGGGATCCTTAGCCCTTAGCTGCCAGGTGATACCGGTCACCGCCCTGAAGCTCTTTTGGGTGCAAGCTGAGAGTAACTGTGGCCACTTCCCAGATCTAGGAGATCGTTTAACCATGCGCAACCTCTCTTCCGTTTTGCTGTTCGGGATCCCTTTGGTAAGCCTAGGCTGGACAGGGATCCCGGTGGTGGCCCAATCCGCCAATCCAGCCCTCTGTCAGAAATTTCCCCAAGATATTCGCTGCACCCTCTCTGCCCCCAGACAGGTGGGACAAGCGCCGCAACCCACATCCCGTCCTCGGATTGCAGTCTTGGACTTTGATTTCAGCAGCCTCAGCAATCCCTACGGCTTCCGCGAGGCTTCTCGGGGGGTGAGCGACCTGTTGGTGGATCGGCTGGTGAGAGATGGCACCTTTTCCGTCATCGAGCGCTCGCGGCTGGACGCGATCTTGGCCGAGCAGAACCTGGGTCTATCCGGGCGACTGGATGCCAACACCGCTGCTCAGGTAGGCCGGATCCTAGGGGTCGATGCGGTGATCCTCGGCAGTGTGACCCAGTTTGATGTGTCGGTGCGTCGTTCCGGGGGTGGGGCGCCGGTCTTGACCCCCTTTGGCAGCTTCCCGCTGGCGGTGGGGGCTGAGTCGGTGGATGCCGATGCCAACGTGCAGCTGAATGCCCGCTTGGTGAGCACCAGTACTGCCGAGATCTTGGCCGTGGTCGAGGGCAAAGGCAACGTCAGCCAGTCGGATAGCACGGTCACGGTTGCCGGCTTTGGCGGGGGATCCGCCACCAGCAACGAAGAGAAGCTGTTGGTATTGGCAAGCCAACAAGCGGTGGAGCAAATTGCCCAGCAGTTGGCCGGTTTTGCCGGGCGCTTGGCAGCTCAGCCTCGCTCTCTGCCAACGGTTGACGCCTTGGTGGCGGATGTCTACGGCAACCAGGTGATCCTGAACAAGGGCAGCCGCGATGGCTATCGGGTGGGATTGATTCTTTCTGTGGAGCGCGTCGTCCGCGAGGTGAAGGATCCGGCCACGGGGACAGTCTTGCGCAAATTGACTGAGCCAGCCGGACAGGTCCAACTGACGGAGGTGGATGACAGCTCCAGTGTGGGACGCATTCTCAGCGGGGCAGGCTTCAAGGTTGGGGATGTGGCCAAGCCTGTCCAATGAGCTTTCCCAAGCCCTATCCTCAGGATCCCTCGATGGGAGCAAAGCCCTGCCGTTGCGTGTTTTCGGTTACGGTGCGCGGCTCTAAAAATTGCAGCAGGTAGTCGGGGCCGCCGGCTTTGGATCCCACGCCGGAGAGCTTGAAGCCGCCGAAGGGCTGCCGCTCCACCAACGCCCCGGTGATCTCGCGGTTGATGTAGAGGTTGCCGACGGCAAAGTCCTGGCGAGCCTGTTGAATGTGGGAAGGGGTGCGGCTGTAGAGACCGCCGGTGAGGGCGTAGGGGGTGGCATTGGCCATCTGCAGAGCAGAAGAAAAGTCCGGCGCTGAGATCACCGCCAAAACCGGGCCAAACAGCTCCCGCTGCGCCAGCTCTGACCGGGGATCCACCTGGCTGAACACAGTGGGGCCGACGAAGTAGCCTTTTTCCGGCACGGGCAGGCTGAGGTCGAGACGGGCATAGGCTTGGGCCGATTGAATGGCCTGGTGCAGGCGAGCTTGGGCCTCTGCATCGATGACCGGGCCAACTTGGGTGCTGGGGTGGGCCGGATCCCCCACATTCAAAGAGCGCACCGCCTCGATGAGCCGCCCCAAGAACAGATCGTGAATGGACTGCAAAACGATTGCCCGCGAGCAGGCGGAGCATTTCTGGCCACTGTAGCCAAAGGCGGAGTTGATCACTCCTTTGACCGCCTGATCCAGGTCGGCGCTTTCGTCGATGAGGATGGCGTTTTTGCCCCCCATCTCGGCAATGACCCGCTTGATGTGGTGCTGGCCCGGCTGCAGTTGCGCGGCTTGGGCGAGGATTTGGCAACCCACCGCCTGGGATCCGGTGAAGGCAATCAGGTGCACCCGCCGGTCTTGAACCAACAGGGGGCCAATGGCTTCGCCCACCCCCGGCAGGAATTGAAAGACACCCTCCGGGATCCCAGCTTCGGCAAGGGCCTTGAGGATAAACTCCGCCAGTTTGGCGGCGATCAGCGAAGATTGCTCCGCCGGTTTGAGGAGCACGCAGTTTCCGGCCACCAAAGCCGCCGCTGTCATGCCACAGGGGATGGAGAGGGGGAAGTTCCAGGGGGCGATCACCACCGCCACACCGCGGGGCTGGTAGTGGTAATGGTTGGTTTCGCCGGGCAGGTTGCACTCCCGTCCCCGCTCCAGAGCCTCCATCTGTTGGGCGTAGTAGCGGCAAAAATCGATGGCCTCGGAAACTTCCCCATCGGCCTGGGCAATGGGCTTGCCCACCTCCAGCACCATCCAGGCAGCCAGCTCCGCCCGCTGGGCTTCGATTTGCTCCGCCACCCGCCGCAGGATCCCCGCCCTCACGGCAACGGGGGTGCGCCTCCAGATGGGAAAGCTGGCTTGGGCCGCTGCCAAGGCTTGCTCCACCTGTTCCGGCTCGGTCAACCCAATTTCCGCCACCACCTGTTCAGGATCCGCAGGGTTGAGGGAGAGCATGGCTTGTCGGGTGGGGCGATATTCTCCGGCAATCCAGGGCTGAACCCTCTGACCCAGTTGAGGCCGGATCTCGTCCAATGCCTGAAAAAAGGGATCCCGCTGCTGGGGCTGGCTGAAATCCGTATCGGGAGCGGCGGCAAACGAGAGAGAAGGAGCCTGGAAAACGGATCCCTCGTCCAAGACCGGCGGGGCCAACAGCTGCTCGGGGTTGTAGCCCTGAACGCTTTGCCGCAGAAAAGAGGTGTTGGCGGTGTTTTCCAGCAAGCGCCGGATCAGGTAGGCCATGCCCGGCAGCAGCTCCCCGTAGGGGCAGTACACCCGCACCCGCTGTCCCTTCTGCACCAGGGCCTTGGCCAGGGGATCGGCCATGCCGTAGAGCACCTGCAGTTCAAAAGCAGACTGGGGGATCCCCAGCGCTTGGGCGATGGCGATGGCTTTGGCCTGAGAGCGCACATTGTGGCTGGCGATGGCGGCGTGGAGATGGGTGTGGTGCTCCAACAAAAGCTGGGTCATGCGCTCAAAATTGGCGTCGGTAGCAGACTTGCTGTTGTAAACCGGCTGCGGCCAGTGCTTTTGCGCCGCCAAGATGGTCTCTTGATCCCAGTAGGCCCCCTTGACCAAGCGCACCGTCACCGGGGATCCCCGCTCTTTGGCCCAGGCGATCAGGTTTTGCAGATCGGTGTAGCTATCCCGCAGGTAGGCTTGCAGCGTCAGGCCAACGTCGGTGCGGCCTCGGAACTCCGGCTCCAGCAGCAGCTCCTGCAAAATGGCCAGGGTGAGGGATTTGTAGCGGTACTGCTCCATATCGAAATGGATCCCGACTCCCAGAGCTTCTGCCCGGCGCAACAGGATGCGAATCCGTTCCCCCACTTTGGCTTTGGCCCCCAGGGGATCGATGGGATCGAACTGGGAATAGAAGGCTGTCAGCTTTACCGACACTTGCGGCACCGGCTGCGGTTGTGGCCAGGTTTTGACCATCTTTGCCAAATGCTCCATCACCTGCAGATAGCGATCCAGATAGGATTGGGCTTCCACTTCGGTGATGACGGCTTCCCCCAGCAAATCCAGCGTGAAAGCCATACCCTGCCGGTGCAGAGCTTCCAGAGTTTTGCTGACTTGCTGCAGGGTTTCTCCGGCAATGTAGCGACGGGCCAAGGCTTCCACGGCAGCGGTTAGGGTGGTGGCAGCCAACTGCCCTGGCAGGGAGTCGGGGTCTGCGAAGTTGAGCAGGCTCTTCAGCATCCCCGGCAACTCTACCGCCGGATCTGAAAGATACTCCTGCAAATGGCGGGCCACCTCAGCCTTGCTTTTCAAGCTGGGCAAGACATCGATCAAGCGGAACAACTGGGTGCGCAGGTGGGGGTTTTCCATCGCCCAGGCCAGCAGCTTGTCCTCCCAGCGCAGTTGATCTCGCCACTGGGCCAGCAGGGATCGCTTCTCTCCCGAAAGAGAGGCGAACAGAGATTGGGCAAGAGCTTGGGTTTGGGCCTCGTAGGCAGTAGGAGCAGCTTGGGCAACCATCTGATGCACCGGGGGGCGGGATCCCTACCATCCTGTCATGGAAAGGATGGAACCTGAGGCCGATTTTGGGAAGATAATGGCAGATGGGGCCACCGCAAATCCTCGAATAGCTACGCCGGGTATAAGCAGCTTTGCAGGAGCATGACTCTAGTCAATAATAAGCTC
>NZ_JANSIO010000049.1:0-2310 GCF_047462195.1 Synechococcus sp. R3-13
CAGAGGGTGGGGAATTCCGCGCGTTTTGTTAACTTTCGAGCGCAGAGATTTTGAGCTGGCGGGGAACCCTTTGGGATTGGAAGGGTCAAAATGGATGCTCGCGAAGCGGGCCGTAGGTCGCTGGGGATCCGGCATCTGTTAAGGTGCTTGAAGGGTGGGTTCTTCTGCACAAGCATTCTTCGTGAGGTTGGGCTCATGTCTCCCGTGCTGTGGCAAGCGATTGGGTACGCCTGTGGGATCTCGCTGGGGATCCTGGGGTTGATTGTCCTTGTCAACGTTCTCGTGGAATGGCTGGATCGGCAGACCTCAGAGACTCCGGAGGAGCCGACCGAGTCGCCAGAACCCTGCAGCACAACGGAGGGATCCCCGTCGGCATGAGTGACAGGGTTCGCGTTCACGTCTGGATACGGGGGCGGGTTCAGGGCGTGGGGTTTCGAGCCCACACCGAAGCGATGGCTCTCCATGCGGGTGTTCAAGGGTGGGTGCGCAATTTGCGGGATGGTCGTGTAGAGGCTGTTTTTGAAGGATCCCCTGCCGCAGTGGAGGCGATGCTGCGCTGGTGCCAACAGGGCAGCCCCGGTTCGGTTGTGGAGGCCATTGAGCAACGTTCCGAGCCGCCGGAAGGTCTACCCACTTTTGAGATTCGCCCTACCGTTTGAGGAAGTTTCGCTGTTCTGAGGATCTGCTTCAAGCTGGGCTGCTCCGGCCTCGTCCTGGGTTCTGGGCTGCCGTCCCCAGAAACTGTCTGTGAGCTGGGATCCCTGCAAGGTCACACTAGAATGGTTACACCGCCAGTTTTTCCTATCCCATGACTGTTGCTGCCCCCGCCAAAGTGCAATACGAAGCTGTGATTGGGCTGGAAGTTCACTGCCAGCTCAGCACTCGCTCCAAGATCTTCTCCAGCAGCGCGACAGCCTTTGGCGCTCCCCCCAACACCCAGATTGACCCCATCTGCATGGGCCTGCCCGGCACCCTGCCGGTGCTCAACGAAAAGGTGCTGGAGTACGCGGTCAAAGCGGGTTTGGCCTTGAATTGCACCATTGCCCCCTACAGCAAGTTCGACCGCAAGCAGTACTTTTACCCCGACTTGCCCAAAAACTACCAAATCTCGCAATACGACCTGCCGATTGCTACCCACGGCTGGATCGAGATCCAGCTCAGCGACGGTCGCACCAAGCGCATCGGCATCACCCGTCTGCACATGGAAGAAGACGCGGGCAAGCTGGTCCATGCTGGCAGCGATCGCCTATCGGGATCCAGCTACTCTTTGGTGGATTTCAACCGGGCGGGGGTTCCCCTCATCGAGATCGTCAGCGAGCCGGACATCCGCAGCGGGGAAGAGGCAGCCGAGTATGTGCAAGAGCTGCGCCGCATCCTGCGCTATGCCGGGCTGTGCGATGGCAACCTGCAGGAGGGATCCCTGCGCTGTGATGTGAACATCTCGGTGCGTCCGCTGGGATCCCAGACCTTTGGCACGAAGGTGGAAATTAAAAACATGAACTCCTTCAACGCCATCCAACGGGCCATCGAGTACGAGTTCAACCGCCAAGTCAAGGCTGTGGAGGCAGGCGAGCGGATCGTGCAAGAGACCCGCCTCTGGGAAGAAGACAGCCAGCGCACCATCAGCATGCGCAAGAAAGAGGGATCCAGCGACTATCGCTATTTCCCCGAGCCCGATCTGCCGCCCATTCGCGTTACCGAAGCGCAGAAAACCCGCTGGCAGGCAGAGCTGCCGGAATTGCCCGGTGTGAAGCGGCGACGTTATCAGGAGGTGTACGGCCTCTCGGTGTACGATGCCCGCTACCTCAGCGATGAACGCAACACCGCCGAATACTTTGAAGCCGTGATCGCCGCCGGTGCCGACCCGAAAGCAGCCGCCAACTGGATGATGAGCGACATCGCCAGCTACCTCAACACCCACAAGCTGGACTATCCCGACATTGCCCTGAAGCCGGAAACCCTGGCCGAGCTGATTGGCCTCATCGAGCAGGGCACCATCTCCAGCAAAATCGCCAAGGAGATCCTGCCGGAACTGCTGGAAAAAGGGGGATCGGCCCGCGCCCTGGTGGAAGCTAAGGGCATGACCCAAATCTCGGATAGCGCTCTGCTGGGGCAGATGATCGCCGAGGTGCTGGCAGAAAACCCCGAGCAACTGCAGCAGTATCGGGGGGGCAAAACCAAGCTCTTCGGCTACTTTGTCGGGCAATTGATGAAAAAAACTCAGGGACGGGCAGATCCAAAGCTGGCCAACGACCTGCTCAAGCAACACCTCGACGGCTAGCTGATACATTTACGCTGAACACTGCTGAA
>NZ_JANSIO010000050.1:0-8426 GCF_047462195.1 Synechococcus sp. R3-13
GAGCTTCTGCCAGTTCCAGATTGCGGGCCAGGGATCCCAGTTGGACTTGGGCTTGGGCCAGACTCAGTCCCGCCTCGGCAGCTTGGACTTGGGCTTGGGCATTGAGCAGATCCCGCTCACGGGCCAGGCGCAGTTGGCTCAGGGTGGCTTCGGCAGCCCGCAAGTCCTCCTGTCGTTGCCGCACCAGCAGCCGGCGTTGATCCAGCTCTTGTTGCGAGATTGCTCCTTCCTGCCAGAGCTCCTGAAAGCGGGCCAGATTGGCCTCGGCATCGGCCAGTTCTGCCCGGATACGTTCCACCACCGCTTCCTGGGAGCGGATTTGCATCTGTTGCGGCTCGTCCAGACGGCTGAGGCGGGTGCGTGCCTCTTGGATTTGGGCCTGACTGAAACGGGTCTCGGCCTGCAAGCGGGCGCGGGCCTCTTGAAGTTGGGCGGCAGCGTACTCTCGCTCCGCCAACCGCTCGGCGTAGCTTTCCAAGCGGGCCAGCACTTGGCCTGCCACCACGCGATCCCCCTCGGCCACCAGCAGCTCTCCCAGCCGTTCTCCGGGGGAACCGGCAATGCGCAGCACTTCCCCCTCCGGCTCCAGGCGACCCAAAGCACCAACTTGCGGAGGCAGCCGCATTTCCACCGTTGCCTCTGCACTTCCCGATACCGACTGTGTGGCTCCCTGTTGGCTCAATCCCAGCCATGCCAGACCGGCACAACCAAGCAGCCCGACTCCTGCCAGCGACCAAAGCGCTCGTGGGTTCATGGCCTTTTACCTGCTGTGGCTTTGCAGACGACAAACGCCGCCTCTTTTTCTTAAATAAGTGTAAAGTTTTTGGGATGAAAATGTCCAGCTGTATTCTGTGTTGCTTGTGCTCACCGTATTTTCACCCCCTGTGGGTTCCCCAAGGTGCCGGCAGATCACAGCAACCGGTGGGGCGCAGCCTACCTAGCTCTGGGGATTCCTGATATGATGTGGCCTGTTCGAACCTGTTTGTAGTCAGCAGAACGCAGTCCTTTTTTTGGAGTGTGGCGGTTTTAGGAGTGGGGTGGAGTTGCGATGGTGGAAACAGTTGGAGGAAGGGATCCCATCCCGCCGTTGCCGGTTCGGTCTCAGCCTCCGCCCCTGCATTTGGATCCCCTAGATCCCTTGCTTTCCACCTATCACTTTGTGGGCATTGGTGGAGTGGGGATGTCGGCTCTGGCCTATATCCTGGCTAAACAAGGGTTTCGCGTTTCCGGATCCGACATTGTCGCCAATGGCCGTACCCGCCGCCTGGAAGCTTTGGGGGTGCGCTTCTTTCAGGGCCACAGCTTGGAGGGGTTGGTCGGGGATCCCCAGGTGGTCTATTCCAGCGCCATTCGCCCCACCAATCCAGAATTGGCTGCTGCCCTGGGCAAGGGATTGACGGTTTGGCACCGGGCAGACTTGTTGGCGGCTCTGTTTAACCGTCGCTCTGGCATTGGGGTGGCCGGCACTCACGGCAAAACCACCACCAGCAGCATGATCGGCTATGTGTTGCTCTCGGCGGGCTGGGATCCCACCTTGATTATCGGCGGGGAAGTGGATGCCTGGGATGGCAATGCCCGTCTGGGCCAGGGGGAGTATTGGGTGGCGGAGGTGGATGAGTCGGATGGATCCCTGGTGCGGCTCTATCCCAAGATTGGGGTGATCACCAACATTGAGCTGGATCACCCCGATCACTACGCCGATTTGGGGCAGGTGATCCGGGCTTTTCAACAGTATGGGCAGCAAAGCCAAACCCTGGTGGCCTGTCTGGACTGTCCCAACGTGGCGGCTCACCTGAGGGTGGATGTGGGCTACAGCCTGACCGGTCATCCCCAAGCCCAGTACCAAGCCCGTCAGATCCTCTACACTGCCAATTCCACCTGCGCTGAGATCTGGGAAAAGGGATCCCTCCTCGGACAGCTTCGCCTACAGGTGTTGGGATCCCACAACCTCAGCAATGCCCTGGCGGCGGTTGCCGTTGGGCGACAGTTGGGCTTGGAGTTTGCGGTGATTGCCTCAGCTTTGGCGCAATTTCGGGGGGCGCATCGCCGCTTTGAGCACAAGGGGGAAGTGGGTGGAGTCACCTTTATCGACGACTATGCCCATCATCCCAGCGAGATTCGAGCCACCCTGCAGGCAGCCCGTCTGCAACAGCGGCGGGTGGTGGCCGTGTTTCAGCCTCATCGCCACAGCCGTTTGGCTGCCTTGTTCCAGGATTTTGCCCGCTGCTTTGGGAATGCGGACGTGGTGGTGATCGTGCCTACGTATGGAGCGGGAGAGCCGGTGCCTGAGGGTTCCGACAGCTTGCGTTTGGCCGTGGCGGTGGCGGAGCACCACCCCCATGTGCGCTATGTGTTGTCTTTGCCGCGATTGCCGGAGGTGTTGCCGTCCGTCCTGCAGCCTGGAGATCTCGCCGTTTTTTTGGGCGCAGGGGACCTAAATCAGCAGATAATCGCTACGATGCGGGCATATGCGGCTCAGGTGAGGGAACAGCCTGGGCAAGCCAAAAATCCAAACTTCAGCTGAAAAGATAGCTGCTTCTGAGGTATTGAATCATGACGACGGCTCCGGTGGTGCCTCAGCGGGACGGTTCCTGTGAGTCTGAGGCGGCAAGTCTTACCGCTGAAGACAGGCTTCTCCCCCGCGGGCCGGCGGCTCTGCTATCTGGACGAATTCAATCGGGGATCCCGTTGGCTCCTCTGACCACCTTTCGCGTGGGCGGCAAAGCGGAGTGGTATTGTGAGCCCCGTAGCCATCTGGAGCTGCAGCAGTGTTTGGCTTGGGCGCGAGCAGAAGGGATCCCCACGACGCTGTTAGGGGCAGGCAGCAATCTGCTCATCAGCGATGCGGGGTTGAAGGGGCTGGTGATCGGCACTCGCCGTTTGCGGGGGATCCAACTGCTGGAAGGGGGGAGAATTTGGGCCGCTGCCGGAGAGCCTTTGGTCAATCTGTCGCGGGCCGCCGCCAAGCAAGGCTGGAGCGGTTTGGAGTGGGCCATCGGGATCCCGGGTACCCT
Source organism: Synechococcus sp. R3-13 (assembly GCF_047462195.1). Lineage (NCBI taxonomy): Bacteria > Bacillati > Cyanobacteriota > Cyanophyceae > Synechococcales > Synechococcaceae > Synechococcus > Synechococcus sp. R3-13. The sequence goes on from NZ_JANSIO010000050.1 coordinate 3,015, forward strand.
GGGGGGAGCCGTGGTGATGAATGCGGGTGCCCACGGACGCGCCATGGCGGATGTGCTGGTGGAAGTGCAGATTTTGGACGAGGAACAAGAGCCCTGCCGCCTAGAACCTGCCGATCTGCAATTTGGCTATCGCCGCTCTCGCCTACAGGACTCCCCCTGGACGGTGACAGGAGCCACGCTGCAGTTGATCCCAAGCAGGGATCCGTCCCAGGTGCAGTGGGAAACCCAGCGCTACCTCAACCAACGCCTAAGCTCTCAGCCCTATCATTTGCCCAGTTGTGGCAGCGTCTTTCGCAACCCAGAGTCTCACCCTGCCGGCTGGCTAATCGAGCAGGTCGGCTTGAAGGGGTACCGCATCGGTGGGGCCCAAATTTCAGAGCGCCATGCCAACTTCATCCTCAATTGCCATCAGGCGAGTGCCAAGGACATTTACCGCTTGATTCGCTTGGCCCAGGAAAAGGTCTATCAACAATGGTCGGTGCTTTTGGAGCCAGAAGTGCGCATTCTGGGATCCTTTGAGGATTAGAGGAGCATTGGGCAGACAATTTGGACTGTTTTCTTTTGGTGATTTTGATGATTCTGCTCTTAAACTGTTCTTACCGCCTTTTGTAGATGTTCGCCTATCGGCTTATGAGTCAAGATGTAGCCACTTTACGTCGTTTAATTCGACGGCTCAATCAGTCCCACACCACTGCGGAAGAACGCCGCTATTTGGTGGAGATCGGCAGCTTGGCTGCTTTGCTCACCCCGGAAGAGGCTGCTGCTTTGGCCCAGGATCCCAAGCAACTCACCGCCGAGCAGCACTATCGCATTTGGGACTGGGTGCATCGCTGGGAACGGGAGCACCGCCACGAAGATCTGGACTGGGATCCCTCCCTAGACCGACACAACGACTAGAACTCGAAAGAATCCCGTCCCGCTATCACGAACAAATCCCGGCCAGAGTCTAAGACAAAAGCCATCTCCAAGTCTCATTTTTGAACAGGATCCACACCCCCAAGCCCATGAGAATCCAGGGCACCCAGCGCTCTCCCCGCTCGGCCAAAACCTTGGCTACTTCAGGTTGCATTGTCAGTTTTTGAGCCACTGCAAACCACAATCCCTTCATCAGAAAAAAGATTGTGGCAAAGAGGGCCAACTGGAGAGGGGTGCTGCCGGCAAACAAAGGAACGTACAGGCTGACATTATCTCCGCCGTTGGCAAAGGTGAAGAGCATGGACATCAGAACTGGCGGGGGCAAAAGGATCGGCCAAGCCTTTTGGGTTGGGCGCTCTCGCAACTCTTCCAACTCTTTTTCCAAGGTTTCTTCAGGTTCAGGTCGCCACAATTTCCAACCGCCTACCGCAATCGGGATCAACCCCAGCAGCCCAATCGCAGGTGGCGGCAACAGCAGGCCCCCCAGGTATCCCAGAGAGCTGAGCAGGATCAACCCTGCCAAGCCCAAGTAGCCTCCCAGCCAAATGTGCTAGCCCTTCCACAGGGGTTGCAGCTGCGCCTGGGCAAACAACAGAACCAGCAAGAAAAAGTCGTCGATATGGGTGGCAACAAAAGCAAGGATCCCTTCGACTAAAGTTGCCCAGAAAATTGCCAGCGGCATAGGGTTAAGAAATGGGGAAGATGGCGCTGATATCGACGAGGTGAAACTGAAGCAGCCCAACAATTGCCGAAGTATAGGCGGTAGAAGAAGCCAGCCCAATCAAGAGATCGCGTTTCATATTGCGGGGTTTCTCGCCTTTCTCGACGACATCCGTAGCGCCAAACTGCATCATGAGAATGCCCATCAAGTTGGAGAGCCAGTACCCCACGAGGGTTCCGCCCAAAAACCACTGTGGCTGCTACAGGCTACACAGGTAGCCCAACCCATAGGCAATCGGCAGGTTGAAAAACAAGTCATTCCACCAGGAAAGGGGAGACAGCATAAACCCCAAAACCAGTAAAATGCCACCTCGGAGCTTCTTCCCCATGGGTCTCGCTCTCCAGCGTTACGTCCTCACAATCTTAGCTTCACATTGCTTCATGAAAACCCAAAAACAATGTCTGGCTCTCCACCTGGGAGTGTGGCACGGCCTCTTCTCCAACTATCGACCCACCGCCGGCGGCTGGGAGCTGGGGGGCCAAAAGCGCAGCCTCATCACCTTTGAGGCCTTGGCTCCATCCTCTTCTTCAGGAAGTCCGGCGGCAGGGATCGCGATCCGCCAAACCAACGCCTACTACCCCCTACAGGGATCCCCCACTCCCGAAAGCTCCCAGAGCTGGGTCTACCAGGATTTCTCGCCGGGATTGCGCTTTTTCCCCGATGGATCTTTTTCCAATGGGCGGCTGCAGCTGGCGCCGTTTAGTGATTTTGCCGTTGAGCAAGGCTTTCTCTGGGAAGATCGCAAGGCGCGGCTGGTGCAACAGTGGGATGCCCAAGGTCGTCTGGTAGAGGTAACCGCGATCCTGGAGCGGCGCGGCCAAGCTTTGGATCCCGTTGCAGACTGTTCACCCCTGAGCAAAGAGCGACTGAGAGCCTGCCTCCAGGGGAGATGGCGGGGGATCGCCCAGAGCTTTACGGTTGCTGAGGGCCGGTTTGCCGAAGCCGAGGTGGACTCCTCGGGGGCAGAGTGGTTGAGTAACTGGGATCCCTTGCCTGGGGGGCTGTGGATTGGCGGGCCGGATCCCTTGCCCATCCCCACTGCCCAGCGGGATCGCAGCTTTTCGGTGAGCCTGAGCTGGTTTCCGCAGTCGGAAGACTGCCATTGTCTCTTGCGTTTGATCCGGGACTACGATGCCCGCGGTGCTTGGCAAGGGGTTACGCTGATCCGGGCGCAGAAGGATCCTGGTTGAGGAAGGCGCAAACCTGGTCAAACACCGTTTCCCGCTCCCCGTCCAAAGTGAGGATGTGGTCGGAGTGCTCCAGCCAAGACAAGATCTTCTCCTCGGATCCCAGCTCTTGATAGAGCCACGCTGCCTGTTCAGGATCCACTACTGTATCTTGGCGAGATTGCAGGATCAGAGTGGGAACCCGGATGCCGGCCACCTCTCCCTTGACCCGCTCGATCAGCTCCAGAGCGCTGCGCACCGCCGACAGATTAAAGCTGCGGAAATAGGCCGTTCTTTCTGCCAAGGCTCGAGCGTCCCCATCCCGAATCGGCAAGCTGAGGCGGGGCACCTCCTTCAATAGCCAACCCAGGCTGTTCAGGTACTGCTCAGGGCGAAAAAGATAGTACCAGCGGTGGCGAATGGCGAAAAATGGCGCCAGCAGCACCAATTTATGGATGGGATGGGCAAAAGCCAGGTGCAAAGCCAGCAGACAGCCGGTGGAAAAGCCCACCAAGGAAACGCGGGGATACTCCTGCTGCAAAGCCAGATAATGCTCCAAAGCCCGCCCGTACCACTCCGTCCAGCGGGAAGGGGGCATGTGGGCAGACCGGCGGTCGTGTAAGCGATGCGGAGCACTGTCATGGCCGGGATAGTTAAATCCCTGCACCGTCAGGCCAGCCGCCAACAGCCGCTCTGCCAGCCATTGCAACTCGTAAACACCGCCCCCCAATCCATGTAGCAGCAGACAGGCGTGTTCCCCTGCTCCTCGCCACAAAAAGGGTTCGTTACTCAACATATAAAAACATATAAAACTCCGTTCCACTTCGCGACGGGATCCCTTGCTAGCCCAAGGTGATATCCAGCAACATCATCACCACAAACCCACTGATGACCCCAAAGGTGCCCTCCCGCTCCAACCTCTGCCGGTGCGACTCAGGGATGATCTCATCGGAAATGACAAACAACATCGCCCCCGCCGCAAAAGCCATGCCCCAGGGTAGTAGGGGCTGCGCCAGAGAGACCACCGTTGCTCCCAGGATCCCGCCGATGGGCTCCACCAGTCCGGTCAGCAGGGCGATGCCAAAAGCGAACAGCCGCGAGTACCCCTGGCCCACCAGTGACAAAGCCACCACCAGCCCTTCTGGCATATTCTGCAAGCCGATCCCCAACGCCAACGCCAACCCATCGCCGACTTGGCCGGCGGCGAAACCCACTCCCACCGCCAGTCCTTCCGGGAAATTGTGCAGGGCGATGGCAATGATGAACAGCCAAATCCGTTTCAAATGGGCGCGGTTCTCCCCTTCCACCCCTTTGAAAAAGTGCTCGTGAGGAAAGAGGCGGTGGGCACTCTCCAGGAAGATCGCCCCCAACAACAGGCCTGCCACCATCACCACAGCCGCCCCAAATGGGGAATACCCCAGCGCTATGGCTGCCTCGGTGCCCGGCACCAGCAGGGAAAAAGAGGTGGCCGCCAACATCACCCCACCCCCAAACCCCAGCAGGATCCCTTGTACCCTTTCGGAGAGCGAGGGAAGAAAAAGGGCCGGCAAAGCCCCCAGCCCCGTCGCCAAGCCGGCGATAAAGCTAGCCAGGGATCCCATCGCGATTGGATGCACAAGCCCCTCTCCACAAAGGCCGAATGCTTCTCAATTCTCCTCCTTTTGCGACATTGTGTGCGGTTTGTGGCCAACCGGAATGGCAGATCCCCTGCTATGGCTAGCCCACCACCGGAGTTAGGGTTGCTTTGAAAGGCTCTCGACGGCGCAGCAGATCTTCCGTTTGAGCCTGAATAGCTGTCAAAGCTTCGGCCTCTGAGATGTGGGTACTTTGACCGGCCTCGATGACCGGGATCCCGTCCACAAACACCGTGTGAACATTGCTGGCCCGAGCAGCATAGACGAGGTTCCAGAGAATGTTGGTCTCTTCGATTCCGTTGGAGTTGTGCTCCCAAACCCAGGGCATCAGGTTCGGTTGTGCCAAGTCCAGCAAGACCAGATCGGCCTTCTTGCCCACTTCAATTGAGCCGATTTCTTTCTCTAAACCCAAAACCTTTGCCCCTTCTATCGTGGCCATCTGCAACATGGTGGAAGCAGGCAGAGCAGCGGCATCGTAGCGCTTCACTTTCTGCAGTAGAGAAGCAAATTTCATCTCCTCAAACATATCCAAATTGTTGTTGGAGATGTTGCCATCGGTGCCCAACCCAACTCGGATCCCAGCTTGCAGCATCTCTGGAATTGGAGCGATCCCTCCGGCCAGCTTGGCGTTGCTGATCGGGCAGTGGCAAACTGCTGTCCCTGTATCTTTTAGGAGTTGAATTTCTGATTCATCCAACCAGACGCAGTGGGCAATGGCAGTTTGTGGCCCCAAGATGCCGTATTGCTGGAACAAGTGGATGGGTTTGTAGCCAAAATGTCGCTCCACAGCTTCCACCTCTTCTTTCTGCTCGCTGCTGTGGGTGTGAATGCCGACACCGTAGTGTCGCGAGTACTCCACCGCAGTTTGGTAGGCGGCAGGGGAACAGTAAAACAAATGCTCCAGCCCCACCCAGACCCGTACCCGCCCCCCCTGGGATCCATGCTGGCTTTCGATCAGTCGGCGCGTGCTTTCCAT
>NZ_JANSIO010000051.1:0-5105 GCF_047462195.1 Synechococcus sp. R3-13
GCCCCCCACCGACCGGCGCGCACGGTTTCCCCCACCAGGAGCTGGCCTTTTCCCTTCACGTAGACCAAGCTGGGAATAGCCGAGTGGTCTGGGCGAGAGAGGCCGGGAAGAGTGAGGAGACGGGGCACTGCTTGGGCGGGATCCCAAACTGCCACCACCGTGTTGCTGGTGCCAAAATCAATGGCTAGGGTCGCTTTGGGGGCAGGTGCCATCAGCTCAATCCTCCAGGCAGGGAACGGCTGACTTTGGCTGGGCAGAGGATGTGGTCACCGCGGCGGTAGCCGACAAAGCGAATGTAAACGGGATCCCCCTTTTGAATATCCAGCTGATCCGGTTGATGCAGTTGCGGATCAAAGGGGACGGACTCCAGGGGGTTGCCGATGGGCTCATACCCCCAGCGCTGCAGCAGAGCGTCTAAGGATCGAAACAAGGCAATCACGTTTTGGGCCGGCCAATCGGGCTTGCGCTGGGCAATCTGGCGGACAGTGGGGTAGCTGGTGAGCAGCGGCTGCAGCAGAGAGAAGAGGACTTCTGAGGAATCGGTGGCTCCCATTTTGTCGTTCCCGTTGAGGCGCAGTAGGGATCCCAAATCCCACTGCAGGGCGGCAGCCAGCTTTTGGAGCTGCTCCAGGCGCAGGGATCCCCACTTCCCTCGGCGCACCTGATCAAGGGCGCGGCGGCTGATCCCGGCCTGGGCCTGTAAAGCCCGCCAAGAAGACAGGCCAACAACCCGCATGCGTTCCTGCAGCCAACTATCCAGCGGTCTCTCGGCCATTGGGTTTTGCCAGGGATCCCTACGATCATGCCCCAACTTGGGTCTAGCTCAGGGATCGGCAAGGCGCAGGGAACGGGCTATAGCTTCCACATCTCGGTCATAGCGCTCGCGCCGGCTGGCCGGGTACACGAACTCAAAGCCAGCTTGCAGCGAAGGGCGGACAACTGTTTTGAGATAGAAAATCCGCTGGCCAAAGGGCTCCGCACCGCTGACACGAACGGGCTCGTAGCCGGAGACCACAAAGAAATCCCGGCCAACAGCTTGGTAAGTAACCTGGCGCTGGTTTTCCCGGCTGCGGCGAAGTTCTTCCTGCAGGGCGCTGGCAGGGGTTTCTTGAAAGATGTTGTACCCACCCCAAGCGCGCAGCTCAGCCCCGTCTTGACCGAGAAACACTTGGCCATCGCCGTTGTCCGATTCCCCTTGCGGAATGAAGTCTGCCGGGTAGTCGATGCGGTAGCCAAAGCGGGCGTTGACGTAGGGCTGGAAACCGGCTTGGGCAACGGGAAGGGCGGGGGCGGGAGCAATGACGGGGATCCCCGCTCCTAGGATCAGTCCGGCAAGCAGACAAGCTAGGCGAGCAGCAGACTTCATGGTTTTGATTGCTCTAATCTGTAGCTATCCTAAGCTCTCTCACCTCCAGCCCCTCTCCTAGGGGGACAGAATTTGGTTTGTCCAAGCTCTTTCCCAAAAGACAAAGGGAATAGGAATCCAAGTTTCACTGCCGTTGAGAATGGGTCGGTTGCGCCGCTTGTATCTGGGTGCCACTTGAAATAGTAGGTATAGCATCTTTTTCGAGAGTTTGAAATAAAATACCGATTTTTGGGCCACTATTTTGTTTTGTCGACCAAGTTTAAGTTTGCCGATCAACATCAGGGTTTTGGCCGGAGCGCAGCCGTTCAATTTCTTCTCTTGCCCGCTGGATAGCGCCGCAGTTGTCTACTGCTGCCCAGGTGGAGGCCAGAAACAGTCCGGGTAGGGAAACCTCTCCCTCGTCGTCGCTAAACAACACGCCAAGGAAGAAACACCAGCCCAGAAAAACCATCAAAGCTTTCCACCGCCGCGTGTAGAGGTAGGCTCCGAAGGCAAGCAGAATAGACAGAAGGATCACCATCCCCTCGGACTTTTGAGAAAGGGCATAGGTGCGCCGCACCTCTTCATCTCTGCGCTTTTGATCTTCTTGCTGGAGCAACTCTTGCAGATGCTTGTCCATAAGGCCGCCTCAAAATCGGACGGCCTTATCTTAAAAATCCTGGGAAGACCCTTGTTCAAAACAACTTTTCGGGATCCCTGTTGGGGGAGAACGGCAGGAAAAGAGAGGAGAGGTTGGCCACCCCCCCTTCTCGAGTTCCCAACTTCTGTAGAATGGGAAAGCTCGTCTCAATCTCTTATTGCAGGCTACAAGGCCCGGACGGACTCTGCCATGACCTCAGCTTCTTTTGCTTTTTCCCCTCGTGTTTTGGATCCCCTTGACCCGCAGGTGCGTCCGGATCCCCAGGGGCGGTTTGGGCCGTTTGGGGGTCGGTTTGTGCCGGAAACCCTGATGAGCGCCCTAACGGAGCTGGAGGAAGCCTTTGAGCATCACTGGCGGGATCCCGACTTTCGCGCCGAGTTTCACAACCTGTTGCGGGATTTTGTTGGGCGGCCCAGCCCCCTCTACTTTGCCCAGCGGCTAACCGAATACTACGGCGGCCCGCAGATCTACCTCAAACGGGAAGATCTCAACCACACCGGCGCCCACAAGATCAACAACGCCCTTGGCCAAGTGCTGCTGGCGGTGCGCATGGGCAAGCGGCGGATCATTGCCGAGACTGGCGCCGGCCAACATGGGGTGGCCACGGCAACCGTGTGCGCCCGCTTTGGCCTAGAATGTGTCATCTACATGGGGGCGCTGGATATGGAGCGGCAGGCCCCCAATGTGCAGCGGATGCGCCTTTTGGGCGCTGAGGTGCGGGGAGTGGAATCGGGCACGCGCACCCTCAAAGACGCCCTCTCTGAGGCCATCCGCGACTGGGTAACCAACGTGGAGACCACCCACTACGTCATCGGCACGGTGGCGGGGCCCCACCCTTACCCGAAGCTGGTGCGGGCCTTTCACGATGTCATTGGCCAGGAGACGCGGCAGCAGTGCCAGGAAAAATGGGGAGGGCTGCCGGATGTGTTGCTGGCCTGTGTGGGGGGTGGATCCAACGCGCTGGGGCTGTTCAACGAGTTTGTCCGGGATCCCCAGGTGCGGCTGATCGGCATTGAAGCTGCCGGAGAAGGGCTGCACACGCCCCGCCACGCCGCTACCCTCAACCGCGGTCGCATCGGGGTCTTGCACGGGGCGATGAGCTACCTGCTGCAGGATGAAGAAGGTCAGGTGCAGGAGGCCCACTCCATCAGCGCTGGCTTGGATTATCCTGGCGTGGGGCCAGAGCACAGCTACCTAAAAGAAATCGGGCGGGCCGAGTACTACGCGGTTACTGACGACGAAGCGGTGGAAGCGCTGCTGCTGCTGTCGCGCCTGGAGGGGATCATCCCCGCCCTGGAGACAGCCCACGCTCTGGCCTATCTGAAAACCCTGGCCCCGCAGCAAGGACTCCGTCCCGCTAACGCGATCGGCCCTCAGCAGCGGGTGGTGGTCAACTGTTCTGGGCGCGGCGACAAGGATCTAAACACCGTTTTCAAGTATTTGCAGCAGCGGGGACGTAGCTTTTAGAGTACGGTTGTTGTGACCACCAACGGGATTCTCTTGGGTGTTCACCTGCCGAGTTCACTTCACGGTTCGATTGCTGGGTCTTCAAGGACTCCGTCCCGCTAACGCGATCGGCCTGCTCCTGGCTGCAGGGCTGGGGTTGTGGACGGGATCCGTGGGTGGTCCGCACCGCTGGCACAACCGCACGGGCGAGACGGAGTTCAATAAGGACTCCGTCCCGCTAACGCGATCAGCAGGGATCCCCTCTCCCAGCCGGCGACAACCTCTCCCTGACACCCTGCCGGCACTGGCGCGTCAGGCCATTGCCTACTACTTCGCCACCGGCCAGGTGCTGCCACCTCCAGACGAGATCCCGCCCCACTGGCGGCGCTCTGCGGGGGTTTTTGTAACGGTGAGTACAGAGGGTCGGCCCCGTGGCTGCTGGGGCAGCTTGGATCCCAGCGGCGAGGACCTGGTCAGGGCCACCATCCGGGCGGCGGTGGGGGCTGTGACCCGCGACTGGCGCTACGTGCCTCTGCGACCTGGGGAGCTGGAGTCAGCAGCCATTCAGGTGGCCATTGTGCGGCGGGTGGTGCCCATTGCGTCGGCGGGACGGAGTCCTTTTGCCGCTGTGGAGCAGGTGGATCCCACCCGCATGGGCCTATTTGTCCGCTCTGGAACCCGGGGAGCGGTGTTGCTGCCGGGAGAGGCTTTGACGACAGAATGGCAGCTTGCTACCGCTAAGAGGTTGGCCGGGATCCCTGCCGACCAGCCGGTGGAGCTGTTTCGCGTGGAGGCAGAGCTGTTGCATGAGTTTTGAGGAGGGGGCAGATCTCAACGCTTCGCACTGTTGTCGTGAGTGGCTGGCAGCCGTGCTGGGCAACACTCACGTGCGCTGGGGTTGGTTTGTGGAGGAGACCCTGGTGAAGGTGGAGCGGTTTCCTGCTCACCAGCCCTTGTCCTGGCCGCAGCAGACAGAGCTGTGGCTGGCTCCTGTGGGCTCTGCCCCCCTGCCGCCAGCATCGCCCTGGGTGCATCAGTTGGAGCTGTCGCAGGTGCCGCTGCGGGATCCCTACCCGGGGTTGGGGCTGGATCGGGCCTTGGCCTTGTGGGCTGCCGGGATCCACTACGGCTGGCCCTGTTTGGTCATCGACGCGGGTACTGCCCTGACCCTCACAGGAGCTGACTCTGAAGGATCCCTGGTGGGAGGGGCCATCTTGCCCGGCCTGGGGTTGCAGGCGCAGGCGTTGGCTGATCACACAGCCCTGCTGCCCAAAGTGCAGTGGGATCCGCAGGATCCCTTGCCCCCTCGCTGGGCCAACGACACCGTGGCTGCCATCCGCAGCGGCATCCTCCACACCCTCTTGGCTGGCTTGCGCGAGTTCATTGCCGACTGGCGTCGCCGCTTTCCCCAAGGCCCCCTGCTGCTGACCGGCGGGGATGGGAAGTGGCTCCACCCTCACTTGGGCCCGCTTGACCCAGAGCTGCGCTGGGATCCCCACCTGGTGTTGCGGGGAATTGCCGGCTGCCGCCAGCTGCACCGCACTGCCCGCCACTCCCCTAGTGCAGAATAGAAAACAGTCTCTCCCAGCCGCCTGCGAGTAACGGCTTCTTGCTTGGGGATCCCATGGCCAACGGCAACTCCTTCGGTGTCCT
>NZ_JANSIO010000052.1:0-1656 GCF_047462195.1 Synechococcus sp. R3-13
GAGCTTATTATTGACTAGAGTCATGCTCTCCCAGGCAGTTTCAAAGCTGGGCCTTTCCCTACTGGGCAGCCACCTCAGCTGGGTAGACACTCACCTTTTGCCGCCACTTGCCATAGCGCTCAAAAGTCACAATGCCGGTGACCACAGAATACAAGGTGTCGTCGCCGCCGATGCGCACGTTCACCCCTGGGTGAAACTTGGTGCCCCGCTGCCTGACCAGAATGTGGCCGGGATGCACCAGCTCGCCCCCATAGCGCTTCACCCCCAGCCGCTTGGCATTGGAATCTCGACCGTTGCGAGTGCTGCCCGTTCCCTTCTTATGAGCCATAACGCCTCCTATGCAACTGCGTGATCAACAGAAACGAGATAAAAAAATCGGGATTCAGGACACCTGAGTTCAGAGTTTATTCCTCATCCACAGGGATCCCTGTCGCCGCTGCCGAAGGGGCTGCCTCTGGGTTAGACTCTGGAGCGGCTTCCGTACGGGATGGTGCCGTGGCTAGGGGCACCCCATTGAGTTCAATAGACTCGATCAGCAGACGGGTCAGCGGTTGCCGATGGCCCCTCTTTTTGCGGGTCTTTTTCTTTGGCCTCATCTTGTAGACGATGATTTTATCGCCGCGCCGATGCTGCAAAACCCGTGCCCTGACGACCGCCTCCGAAACGTAGGGATGCCCCAACGTGATTTGTCCCTCGTGGTTGATCAACAGCACACGAGACAAATCGAAGGGGCTGTTCTCCTCCACTTCCGCCAGGCGATCGACCTCGTAAAAACGCCCCGGCTCCACCCAAAGCTGCTTACCGCCGGTTTCCACAATTGCGTAAGTCATCTTTCTCCCTGCCGTACAGGTGCCCTGCGGGGGTCTTGAAACCTGATCCGAGCATTGACAGCGATCTTAGATCGTAGCCGAAAAAGCCGCCGTCCGTCAGCTGGGTTTGGTCGAGGACTGGCTTGCAACAGTTCCGGTCGAGCAGTGGGACGGACTCCCCAAGCACCTCATGCTGTTGCCCCCCAGCCCCTTTCCCAGAGGAAGAGGGGAGTTGGGAAGCAGTTGGGAAGCAAATGTGCAGCATCTGAGGCGACTGCAGGCCAGAGGTTGCAGAGTCATTCTTTGCTATTCGGTCAGCTTCTCCCAAGCAGCCTGAAGGGCGGCCTGCATGCGCTGAGCGGCGCGGCTGAGGCGATGTTGCCAGGTTTCCCACTTGTGTTGCAGAAACTCTGCCGCCTCGTCCAGCAGGGAGAGATCGAACTTGCCCCCTTTGGCCAGCTCGTCCCGCACTTGCTTGACCTTGACGCGCACTACCTCGGGCGGATCCTGCGGGCTGACTAGGGCTTTGAGGCGATCCCCCATGCGCTGGATAAGCTGTTTCACCTGCCGAGATTTTTCGCTCCAAAAGTTCTTCAAGCCTTCTGCTTCCGATTTCAGCCGCTGCGGAGCATCCTCCTTAACCACCACCGCGTCCACATCAATGGCTTCCACATCCTCAGGCAGGAGAACGGCGCGCCCCCCCCAAGGCTCGGCAATGCTGCCACCCAGAATATAAGCGGCAATCGCTCCAGTCTCCCAGTCAAAGAGAAAATCCTCAATCCAGCCGACCTCTCGATTCCCAATGCGCACTGTGCGACGGTAAAGAAAGCTGATGGGGGTTAGGGGG
>NZ_JANSIO010000053.1:0-1125 GCF_047462195.1 Synechococcus sp. R3-13
CGGGCCTGTTTTGTTCTCTGGTAGAGCAGAGCGGGCTCAGGGCTACTGAAAGCCCGCTCCGTAACGCTTTAGCGGTCGGAGTCGGGTAGTTTACCCGCACGCAAACGAGATTTTGCCTCGGTGCCGGCAGGGATCCCAAGTAGCAGCCAAAACCTAATCTTGAGTATCCAACCTGCGCACCAACCAGCGCCGCAGCGGATGCCACACCGGCAAGGATAGGATCCAGCGGGATTGCTGCTCCAGCATGAGACGCTCCACCGGATACAGGCCGAACAGCTCATAGCGGCTTTGGGCAATCAGGATCCCCATCGTGAAGCTGACACAGAGCAATAACCCCAAGGTGGGCCATCCTGGGCGGTGAAACAAGGCATATCGCAGGCCCGTCCAAGTAAAGTAATCCCACAGGCGGGCTATATCCGCTCGCAAAGCCCAAAGGCTAGGGATCCCGACTACCAGCCACAGCAGGCCCAGAAAGATGAAGCTACCACCGTGATAGAGGCGCAGCAGACGCTTGGCTGCCGGAGACAGAGCTTGAGTGCCAGAGGCAGCTTTCTTTTCCGCAGCTGAGCCAGGATCAGGGAGCAATGGCATGGGGATCCCAATTTTCGACACCTCAACACCCATTTTGGACTTATCTCCGACGCAATAGCTCGGTTGCATGGGATCCTCGAACTCAAACGAGTACTTTTCTGCTTTCGGCTCGCCCATTTTAAGGGATCGATGCACAGGGAGCCCAGTTGTGGCTCTCCCGCTGCACAGCGCCATCCAAAAAGGCACTGATCAAAGCATCTGCTCAAAGCATCTGCCGTCTGCAAGTCTTCCTTATCCGTACAGTCAAGTTTCCTGAGAGACGCCCAGACGTCCCGTTCCAAGAGCTTGGCAGACGATCTCTTTGACGTTCATATCCTGAGCGAAAACCAACATTCCCACGGTGAAGGGATCCCGACCCGGCTCCCCAAGGCAAACCGCGCAATTTGCCCAAGCAACAATGCAGAACTCAAGGTCAGAGGCAGGTTGGTCGGGGTCAGAGAATGGGAACTGGGTCGGGGATATAATGGCTCTGCACCCTTTTCTTCGGCCTTGCTAGCTCAAAGGATAGAGCACCGACCTTCTAAGTCGATGGTT
>NZ_JANSIO010000054.1:0-5216 GCF_047462195.1 Synechococcus sp. R3-13
GAAATAATCGTAACTTCCCTCTCCTGCGAAGGGAGAGGAGCTGGACGGCACAAAGGCATCAGGAACAGTCTCAAGCAGGTTCGCAATGAACCTCCACCTCGGCCTGCTGGGTCCGGCAACTCTGGCCCAGAAACTCGTGTTACTCTGAAAATGATAATTACTGATAATCAAAATTGAAAACGGCAAGGGGGCCTCATGAAAGTTGCCTACGTGTTCACCCATCCCCGCTGCGGCACCTACAAATTGGGCCAGATGATCCTGCCTCAGCTAGAAGCAGGGGTGCATGGAGCGGAGGTGGTGGGCATGTTCTTTTTCGACGACAACTGCTTTGTTTTGCGGCAGGGGGATCCCATTGGCGAGCGCTTGGCCAAAGTTGCCCAAGAGCAAAACATCCTGCTGATGATGTGTGACATGTGCGCTCTGGAGCGCAACCTAGCCGAAGGGGAACCCCGCTGGTGCGATGCTCAAGGACGCGGGCGCAAGGAACCGGCCCAGTGCATTCCCAAAAATGTAGTGCAAGGGGTGCAAGTGGGCTGCTTCCCTGACCTCTACGAGGCCTTGAAGGACAACCCACCTGACCAAGTGATTACGCTTTGACGGAAGGACCCCGACTTAGCTGACGGCCACAGCCGCCGGCGGCTCTTGGCTGGGCTGAGAGCCGATCTTGCGGAAGATCAACCGCTCGTTGGCTACATCCACCAAAATGCGGTCGCCGGGTAGGAACTCGTTTTCCAGCAGCTTGGTGGCAATGGGATTTTCGATCTCCCGCTGGATCACCCGCTTCAGCGGACGGGCCCCGAACACGGGGTCGTAGCCCACCTCTGCCAGGTAGTCCTTGGCTTCTTCGGTGAGCAGGATCTCGATTTGCTGATCTGCCAGCAGCTTTTCCACCCGCTGCATTTGCAGGCCGACAATCTGGCGAATTTGCTCTTTGGTGAGGGCGTGGAAGATGATCAGCTCGTCCACCCGGTTGAGGAACTCCGGTCGGAAGTGGTGCCGCAGCATGGCCAGCACCTGAGTTTTCATCTCCTCGTAGCGGCTTTCATCGGCCCCAATTTCCAGGATGAGGTCGCTGCCGATGTTGCTGGTCATGATGATGATGGTGTTTTTGAAGTCCACTGTCCGCCCTTGGGAGTCGGTGATGCGGCCATCGTCCAGCACCTGCAGCAGGATGTTGAAGACATCCGGGTGGGCTTTTTCCACCTCGTCAAACAGCACCACCGAGTAGGGGCGTCGCCGCACCGCCTCGGAGAGCTGCCCGCCTTCTTCGTAGCCCACGTAGCCTGGAGGAGCTCCGATTAGACGAGAGACCGAGTGCTTCTCCATGTACTCGGACATGTCGATGCGCACCATCGCCTCGGAAGTGTCGAAGAGGAACTCCGCCAAAGCACGGGCCAGCTCGGTTTTCCCCACGCCAGTGGGCCCCATGAACAGGAAAGAGCCGATGGGGCGATTGGGATCCTTCATGCCGGCCCGGGCGCGCCGAATGGCTGCCGCTACGGCGGCTACCGCCTCGTCTTGGCCCACCACCCGCTGGTGCAAATGGGCTTCCAGGCGCAGCAGCTTCTGCTTTTCCGACTCCATCAGGCTGGTGACTGGGATCCCGGTCCAGCGGGAGACGATCTCAGCGATATCTTCAGGAGTCACTTGCTCCCGCAGCAGCGGCTCGCCGTTGGTCTGCAGCTTGGCCAGGTGAGCCTCCTGCTCTTGGATTTGCCGCTCCAATTCCATCAGCTTGCCGTACTTGAGCTCGGCAGCGCGGTTGAGGTCATATTTTTGTTCAGCCTGTTCGATTTGAAGCTTGACGGCGTCCCGCTCGGCTTTAAGGCTTTGCAGGCGTTCGATAGCCTCTTTTTCAAATTGCCAGCGAGCATTCAACTCCCGTTGTCGCTCCGTCAGGTTGGCCAGCTCCTGCTCAATTTTGCTGAGGCGATCTCTAGAGGCAGCATCATCTTCTTTTTTCAGGGAGAGCTCCTCCATCTGCAGTTGCATGATGCGCCGGTCGATCTCGTCCAGCTCGACGGGCTTGGAGGTGATCTCCATTTTCAGCTTGGCCGCCGCTTCGTCCACCAGGTCGATGGCTTTGTCGGGCAGGAAGCGCTCGGAGATGTAGCGGTTGGAGAGCACCGCTGCCGCCACCAAGGCGGAGTCGCTGATTTTGACCCCATGGTGCAGCTCGTAGCGCTCTTTGAGGCCGCGCAGGATGGAGATGGTATCTTCCACCGAAGGCTGATCCACGTACACCGGCTGAAAGCGGCGTTCTAGGGCCGCATCTTTTTCGATGTGCTTGCGGTATTCATCCAGGGTGGTGGCGCCGATACAGCGCAACTCGCCCCGCGCCAGCATGGGTTTGAGCAAGTTGCCGGCATCCATGGCCCCTTCGCCGGCCCCGGCGCCGACAACGGTGTGCAACTCGTCGATGAAGAGGATGATCTGGCCTTCGGATTCAGTGACCTCTTTGAGCACAGCTTTGAGGCGGTCTTCAAATTCCCCGCGGTACTTGGCCCCGGCAATGAGAGCGCCCATGTCCAGAGCAATGACTCGCCGGTTTTTCAGAGACTCCGGCACATCTCCCCGGTTGATGCGCTGGGCTAGGCCCTCCACAATGGCTGTTTTCCCCACGCCGGGTTCGCCGATGAGGACGGGGTTGTTTTTGGTGCGGCGGGAGAGCACCTGAATGACGCGGCGGATCTCGTCATCTCGCCCGATCACCGGGTCCAGCTTCCCTTCGCGGGCCGCCTGGGTGAGATCGCGGCCATAGCGCTCCAGGGCTTCGTAGCGGGATTCGGGGTTTTTGTCGGTGACCCGCTGTTTGCCTCGCACCTCTTTGATGACCGGTTTGAGGCGCTCTACCGTCAGGCCCAGGGGTGCCAAGACCCGCTTGCCCACCCGCTCATCTTGCAGGGATCCCAAAAACAAGTGCTCCACCGAGATGAAGTCATCTTCGTATTCCTTGCGGAATTCCTCGGCCCGATCCAGGGTGGTTTCCAGGCCGCGACCCAAGTAGAGCTGATCCACCCGCGCCAACTTGGGCTGCTGGTTGATGAAGCTTTCCACTTTATCCCGCACCAGCCTCGGATCGATACCTGCCCGTTGCAGGAGGGTTTGGGTGAGCCCCCCCTCTTGATCCAGAAGGGAGATCAGCAAATGCTCGGTTTCCAACTGTTGCTGCTGGTGCCGCCGGGCCACATCTTGGGACTGGACAATGGCGCTCCAAGCTTTTTCGGTAAATTGATTGGGATTGGTGGGCTGCATAGGAGTTCGGCAGAGCTTTGCTACTCAGTATAGGAAGGCAATACAGACACAGGGAGCACCCTGGACTCTTTCGGGGCAGTAGAGCTGGGTGCCGGAAGCTCCGGTAGGATCTTCCTGATCTAGGTATCGCCTATTTTGCCAGAGCCAGAGTTCGCAACAACCGTCCTCTCCAGCTGCGATCCATGGAGGGATCCCCGCCTTATTCTTCTTCTTCGTAGGGACGGCCTTCCCCAATTACCGCCAGGTCAATTTGTTGGCGGTAGTAATCCACGTTCTTAATCTGCACCTCCACCCGATCCCCCAGGCGAAACTGGCGCCGACTCTTGCGTCCCACCAGCGCCTGCTGACGGCTGCGGTACTCGTACCAATCGTTTTTCAGGGTGCTGACCCGCACCAAGCCTTCCGCCAAGATGGGATCCACCTGGACAAAAAAGCCGTAGTTCTGGACGCCGATGATCAGGCCGGGGAACACCTCTCCCAGGTGCTTTTGCATGAACTCAGAGCGCTTCAGGCCCATCAGCTCCCGCTCCGCCTGCTGCCGGATCCGGTACCCCTCCTGAATTTTGGGCAGTTGCGCCTGGAGAAACGCCTGCCATTCCTCCTGCACCTTGGGCGGCAACACCTGCCAGTCGATTTGGCCGTAGCCGCTGGGGCCGTGCAGATCCACCACGGTTTTGGAGCGAGAGCTGCGGCGCTCGCGTCCTTTGCTCAGGGCCAGGTGCAGGGCACGCAAATTGAGCAAGTCGGCATAGCGGCGCAAGGGGGCCGTAAAGGTGGCGTAGGGTTCTTTGAGGCCCAACCCAAAATGGCCGAGTTGCTCTTCCAGAGGCTGGAGACGATACTCGACCGGGGGCAAGGTGGCCAGCATCTGCGCCACCAAGGCCGGGCTCGCGCCAGAGGCCAACACATCGGGAGCGGTGATGCGGGCACAAATCCGCTGCCAGTCCGCCAGAGTTACGACAGCGGGATCTTGCAAATTCAGATCCAGCTTCATGGCATTGGCCAGGCGCAAAAAGCTCTGCAGGGCCTCGGCGGCAGGGGCAGGCTGCAC
Organism: Synechococcus sp. R3-13; assembly: GCF_047462195.1. Taxonomy (NCBI): domain Bacteria; kingdom Bacillati; phylum Cyanobacteriota; class Cyanophyceae; order Synechococcales; family Synechococcaceae; genus Synechococcus; species Synechococcus sp. R3-13. The sequence goes on from NZ_JANSIO010000054.1 coordinate 4,307, forward strand.
GCGGGCCAAAGAAGGGATCCCCAACTGGCGCAAATGGTGGCCCAGGATTTGGTTGGCCAGCAGGAGAATTTCCGTCATCAGGGCATGGGCGCCGAGGCGATCGCTGATCAAGAGGGGGCCGTAGCCGCTTTCGTCGGCAGAGTGGGGAGTGAGCAGATCCAACAGGGGCAGGTCAAATCCCCCCGCCTGGTGACGTTTGGCCCGTAGGATCTGGCTAAGGCGCAGCAGGTTTTGCAGCAGGGCCATCAACTCCGGCACTTCTTCGTCGGGGCCCAAGTCGGCGGTGGTGGCCAAAAGAGCCTGCACCTGACCATAGGACAGGTGAGCCCGCGATTGCACCAGGCTGGGGTAAATCTCGAAGTTTTGTACCACCCCTTCTGGGTCGAGGGTCACTAGCAGTGAATAGGCCAAGCGCTCCTGCTGTGGCAACAGAGCCAGGCGGTTGTGCACCTCCGGCGGAAAGAGAGGCAGCACCATCGTATCGAGGTAGACGGTGGCCGTCCGCTGCTGAGCCTCTTGCTCCAAGGGGTGGTCGGGATCCAGCCAGTGGGCTACGTCGGCAATGTGGATCCCCAGCAGCCAGTGGTTATCCTCCTGCCGTTGTAGGGAGACGGCCACGTTGGGTTCCAAGCCGTGGGGATGCTGCAGATCCAAAGGCTCCAGAGTGATGCAAAACCAGTCGCGCAGATCGCGGCGGCCCTTTTGGTCAGAGCGGCTGAGCTTTTTGGGCAGAGCTGCTGCTGCCTCCAACACTGGAGCGGGAAACTCCTGCGGCAGGTCGTACTTGCAACAGACCAAATCTGCATCGATGGAGGCTTCTGGGCCGTCGCCCAAAATTTTGCGAATGGTTCCGGTTGGGGGCAGATCCCCCAGCGGGTAGCGATTCACCTCCACATAGGCCACCCGCCCC
>NZ_JANSIO010000055.1:0-1332 GCF_047462195.1 Synechococcus sp. R3-13
CCCCCACGCTCGCGGCAGCAGTGCGGAACTCCCCTGCATCTCCTCTAGATCCAGCCAAACTTGGGGATCCTCAGGCCGGAGCCGCTGGCTGATGATAGCAAGAACCTTCAACAGGAGCTCGCTCCCGCCGGATCCCGTTTCTCCCGACCTGGGCGAGAACTCCGTTTCGCCGGGGCGAAAGGCTGCGCCCGCTGCGCGATTGGGCTTGTCTGCCTCGATTGCCGAGCCGACTTCTAGCAGCCAGGGTTTGGCCTGGGCAGCACACTCGGGGCAGAAGTCCTGCAGGGCTGCCCAGATTAGAGAGGTGGCCTCAGCAGAGGTCAGGGGCGGCACGGGATCCCCCCAGGGCGCATGCAGATCGCAGATGCGAATGGAACGTCCCATTGTTCTGCTTTTGAGGCGGTAATAGTGCTGGAACAGGTCAAACCGATCGCGGATCCCTTCCAATAGGTTCTCCAAAAAGATCTGAGTCAGGCCCTGGCGGGCCAGATACAGCTCGGCAGCAGAGTCATAGCCCCGCCATTGGGCCTCCCACAGGTGGTCGCGGATCAGGGTGCTGAGGATAAACCCACCCAGATCGGCATGGGCTTCTAGGTGTTGGACTAGCCGCTGGTAGGCCACCCAGCGGATCTCCGCGCTGGCGTGAGTTTGTAAGCTCTGCAGCTGGACAAGAGTGTGCTCTGGGAGCGCAGCAGGCGAGTTCAGGGTCACTTGCCACAACTGCCGCCAAGCTAACCTTCCTGTTGGGTACTGTTGGTGGAGCAGGCACTCCAGAGGCTCCGGTTGTTGGTGACCCCGCTGCTGCAGGAGGCGACACAAAAACTGGCGAAAGGGGCGCAGCTCCGGCTCGGCACAAGCAGCGGCCAAGGGATCCGAGGGCCGATCCTCTCGCTCCTGCGGCGTCTCAGCTGCGGGTTCGCCGAGGGGAACGGCGGTCAGGGATTGCAGTTCCAGGGGGAAAAACAACAGCTGGCTCTGCAGGGAGATGACCCGCTCCAGATCCCTCCAGCTGGGGTCTGCCTTCGTCCAGGCCATCTCTGGTTCGGCCTCAGCCGGGATCGCTGTTGGAAGGCTGCTGCTCTCGCAACCCTCGGCAAGATGGGCTGCCAGGGCGAGCGCCTGCGTCAGCTCCGACAACTCCTGCAGCGCCACCGCCAGCTCTGGCGGGCTGAGCTGGACCACCTGCCCCCGGTAGCACTGGGCAAACTGCTGCACCTGCTCCTCCAGTTCATTCCAGGTTAGGGCGCGCTTTTTCCCAGAGCCAGAGAAACGCTCGAAAGGGGGTTCAGCAGCAGGAAAGACCACCGGCATCAGCCTCCTAGAGATGGGGTC
>NZ_JANSIO010000056.1:0-3244 GCF_047462195.1 Synechococcus sp. R3-13
GGGTGGGGGGGATCCGACAGCTTGGCTCTGGGGCAGTGGGATGGGAGCTGATGAGCCGGCAGATGAGGGGGGAAACAGCGGCGAAGGGGGAGCGGCCTGGGTGAATTGAACGGCCCAGCGGGAGGGGCCGGCGGTGAGCAGTTGCAGGTGGTTAAGGCTGAGGGGCTGATCCGGCTGCAGATAGAGCACAAAACGGGTGATGGTATCCGTAAGCTGGCTAATCTGCAGAGAGGTGACACGGCCTGCAAAGGTCTGGGTCTGGGGCTCCCGTCCGAAGCGGGTGTTGGGAAAATCCAGCACAACCCGAGGCGGATTCTGCAGCACGAACAGAAAAGGCCGCACCTCGCCCTGGGTGTTAACTTCCAGCCGCCCCTGCTGGGGGTCGTAGTACCAACGCTCAATGCGCGATAAACCTGGGGCTGTAATCGCCTGAGCCTGGACAGAGGGAGGGGGAAACAGTCCTGCTCCCGCCAAGCTCAACAGCAGCATCGCCCCCCATATCCGCCTTGACCTCGGCTTGCCGAATTCAGGCATGACCTTCCATCCACTCCCCACACCTGCTGCCCTCAACTATACCAACCTGCCCTCGGAGCAGCCTGGGAAGGAGCGCAATTCCGCTCTTGCTTGCGGGGCCAGAGGATAATGGGCGTATCTTCTCCATCCCACTGCTTGTTCTCCGACGAGGTATCTTGGGATGCCCAGGCCACCGGATCCCCTAGCCCTGGCCCGAGCTGGACACGCCCAGTCAATTGTGCAGGTTGTGCGGATGGAGCTGCTGCGGCGTCGCTGGTGTGCCCGAGTAGACTTTGCCGACGAGACCCTGCACGTCCACCTCATCGGATCTCCTTATCGGCCTCAGCTCTCCCCCCAAGTTGCCGCCGCCCAACTGTTTCTGATCCTGAAGCAACTGCGGATTCCACGGCTGGATCAAGTGGAGATTTGCGCTTTCCGCGGCTCACGCTTGCTCTGGCGGCAGAGCCTAAAGCTGGGATCCCGGCGGCGTTGGGATCGGTTTTCTTTTGGCAACTGGTCGGTGAACGCTTGGGCTTACCCGGCTGCTTTTGCAATGGCCCTGATGGTGAACAACATCGGCTTATTGCGGTTGCTGCATTTGCCTTGGCACATTTGGATTCACGAGCTCGGCCATGCCACCGTCGCCTGGTGGAGCGGGTATCGGGCTTTGCCTCTGCCCATCGGCTGGACAAGCGTTAGCTCCCAGAGGGATCCCTTTGTGTATTTTGGAATCCTCTTTTTGCTGATTTTGCTGTTCTGGTCGGCCCGCCAGGAGCAGATGAGATGGCTACAGGCGCTGGCCGTTCTTCTTGCCCTATTCCAGTTCTATATGACCTGGCTGATGCCCAATCGCACTCAGGATCTGTTGATTACCTTTGGTGGTGTTGGAGGGGAGTTTTATCTCAGCACCTTTTTGATGGCCAGCTTTTATTTTCCCCTGCCAGATCGTTGGCGATGGGACTCTTTGCGATTTGTCGTGCTGGGGATCGCGAGCAGCAGCCTGTGGAGAAGCTTTTGGGAATGGCACAGCATCAGACTGGGATTGGCCGAGGTTCCCTGGGGAACTTTGTTGGGCGGCCAAGGAGATGCCAGGGGGGATATGAACCGCCTAAACTACGACTTTGGCTGGAGCACCGATCAAATTATCCAAACCTACACTTTTTTAGGGAACCTGTGTGTTTTCGTCGTATTGAGCCTATATGTTCTATTCCTGTTGCGGGCAAATGATGAGATTTGGCTGTATCTGCGAGCAAAGCTTATTCTTTGGATGGATGGTTTGATAGGCTCCAGTTCAAGGAAACGTTCTTAAGATCCTCTTGTACTGAACATTGCCCCAACTACAACTTTTTCCGGCAGCACCAGCTACATCCGGCGCAAAATGAGCTCTTGGGTAAAAGGGATCCCGCTTGTCTCCAGAACTTCCCTAGTGTCCAACTCGATTCCTCAAGGGGGCAGGATCATTTTGGTTTTGGACTGCAGCTTTGCCGGTTGGGAATTGCTCCAACCACTCCGTTGAGCTCAGAGGGCGTTTGTGGTGCCCATCTGGGCAATGATTGGGCGGGAGAAGCGGCACCCCTATCAGGTTGGAGATGGCCTGTTGAGCATTCGCTCTATGCTGAGGGATATGTATAGACAAACTTCCTCTGCAACGGTACTTTACCCATGTCAGCCGCCTTCTCTTGGCCCTACCGCACCCCAGGGATCCCAGACTCTGCCTTTGAACGCATCCCAGGGATTCCGATGAGCCCTCGTGAGGTGCGCGTGTTGGTGCTAAGCCAGTTGCGCCTGGGAGAGAACCACTGCCTGTGGGATATCGGCGCCGGAACCGGCACAATTGCCATTGAAGCGGCTGTTCTATGCCCCAAAGCTCGCGTGATTGCCATCGAGCGAGATGCCGAGGTAGTCAGCCTAATCGAGAGCAATTGCGAGAAATTTGGCCTCACCAACGTGCAGGTGATTCAAGGTACTGCCCCCGATTGTCTGCAACACCTTTCTCCGGCACCGGATCGCATCTGCATTGAGGGAGGCCACCCCCTACGCGAGATCTTGGAAGCCTGCTGGAGCCATCTCAGCCCCAACGGGCGGGTCGTGGCGACGACCAACTCTTTGGATGGGCTCTACGGCCTTTCTGCCGGCCTGGCCGCTGTGCGGGCTCATCATGTGGAGGTGATTCAATCGGCGGTGAACCGCCTGGAACACCGCGGTCGGACTCAAATGCTGCTGGCATTGGATCCCACCTTTGTTTTGAGCGGAGAAAAAATGGGCTAAGTTTTGTGTAAACTGTTTACATTTTTTGGTAAATCTTTTCCTAAGGTGATGGATAAAAGTGGATTGATTTATCTCGGCTGTCTTAGAACCAGCAGAAAAGATTGGGTCACCCAAACCTTAAGCTATACTGATATTTCTCGATCCCAAACTCAAATCTGCTTTTATACCAGATTAAGAGAGCTGGGAAACCCAATAGCTATGGATCAATTCCAACACCCCTTTCAGGAATCACGGGAAGTCAGGCTGCGGCAACTGTTGATTCGAGAGCGCTGGCCGGAAATGCTGAAAGGCTGCCGGGCTTGCATCCATTGGGACGACTTCAAGCGACCGGAATGCTGTGGTGATTGCGGCATCGGGGATCGACGCAGGCAAGCAGTAGCCGAAGAAAGCCCACCCAGCAAGTCCCCAGGCATTTAGGGTTCGCAAGCTTCCCAAATTGGGATCCCAGCTCCTGCAGTAACTT
>NZ_JANSIO010000057.1:0-3317 GCF_047462195.1 Synechococcus sp. R3-13
ATTGAAAATCGCACTGTCGGGGCCACTTTGGGGGAAGTGAGCGTGCGCCGCAGCCTCTATGCCGGGATCGGGGGCCTGGTGCTGGTTTTCGTCTTTATGGTGGCCTACTATCGCCTGCCAGGGCTGATTGCCGACATCGCTCTGCTCATCTACGCCCTCTGCACCTTTGCTCTGTTCCAACTGCTGGGGGTCACCATGACTTTGCCGGGGATCGCCGGCTTTATCCTCAGCATCGGCATGGCGGTGGATGCCAATGTGCTGATCTTCGAGCGCATTAAAGAAGAGTTGCGGGCCGGCAAATCCATCTACAAGTCCATTTCGGAAGGGTTTAACCGCGCCTTCAGCAGCATCCTGGACAGCAATGTGACTACCCTTTTGGTCTGTGGCGTGCTTTTCTGGCTGGGGATGGGACTGGTGAAAGGGTTTGCGGTAACCCTGGGCATTGGCATTCTGGTGAGCTTCTTTACGGCCATCACCTGCACCCGTAGCCTGCTCTTGGCGGCAATGGGGATCCCCAGCTTGCGCAAACCTGAGTTTTACGGCGTTCGGATGGAGGCGGCCCAATCATGACGGCTCAAGAGCTATCCCCCGTAGATCCCGCCTCTCGGTTGCTCGACTATCGCTTCGACATTGTTGGACGGAGCAAGCTGTGGTTCAGCTTGTCCTTGGCGGTGCTGCTGGTGGGGCTGGTCAGCATGGCCTTTTCCCTGGCTTCTCTGGGAACTCCCCTGCGGCTGGGGTTGGATTTTTCCGGCGGCACTTTGCTGGATCTGAGCTTTGAGCGGCCTGTCACCACCGAGGAGCTGCGGCGGGCGCTGCAGGAACACAACCTGGGGAGCAGCATCATTCAACTGGACACCCAGACGGGCCAGGAAGCCCTGATCCGCATGCCCCCTTTGTCGGAGACGGAGCGCTTGGCCGTGGAAGCCACCCTGCGGCAGGAGGTTGCCCCCTTCCAGCGCAATCTGGTCGAGACGGTTGGCCCGACGGTGGGGCGTTTGCTCTTGCGTTCCGGCATCGTGGCGGTGCTCATCTCTTTCGGGCTCATCGTGCTGTACCTGGCCCTGCGCTTTCAGTGGGATTACGCGGTGTTTGCCATTGTGGCGCTGCTGCACGATGTAGTGTTGACGATAGGGCTGTTTGCCCTTTTGGGCCTGACGGTGGGCATGGAGGTGGATAGCCTGTTTGTGGTGGCGCTGCTGACCATCATCGGCTTTTCTGTCAACGACACCGTGGTCATTTACGACCGCATCCGCGAAAACCTCCGCCTGGTGAGCCGCAAAGTCAGCTTCGCTGAGGTGGTGAACCTGTCTCTAAATCAAACTTTCGCCCGCTCCTTGAATACCACCCTGACGACGATGCTGCCCTTGGTCGCCATCGCCATTTTCGGGGGGGCTACCTTGAAGGGGTTTGCCATCGCTCTCCTGGTGGGATTTGCCTTGGGGGTGTATTCCAGCATTTTTATCGCCAGTCCCCTGTTGGTGTGGTGGCGGCGGCGGCGCTATGGCAGAAGTGGCGAAGATGTCCATGCAGGGAGGGATCCCGATTCCCTTCCCTCTGAGGGCTAGGGTCTCGATGCCGGAAAAATGAGGGCAGGGGGATCTGTCCTTCGCGGCGGCGGGATGGTGTCGTTTGGGATCACCATTGCAGTTGTTGCCCGCGGGAGATCAGGTAGCGTTGTAAATCGGCCATTTTGCCTTGCGGCACGATCTGAGCTGGGATCAAGCTGGGATCCTGGCTGTGCAGCCAAGCCACGGTCAGCCCTGCCGCCGAGCCGATGGTCCATTCGCCGTAATGCACCCGGGTGGCAGCGTTGACAATGTGGCTGACGGCGATCCCTTTGCCGCCGATGAGCAGGTTATCCACCTTCTGCGGGATCAGGGCTTCTAAGGGAATGAGAATGGGGCGGACGGAAAACTCGTTGACTGGCGCGGAGCTGGCCGACAGAGATGGCTCCCAGTTGCGGTAGCGACAGCCGTGGATATCGATGGCGTAGTGGGTAACCCCCACCACGGTAGGTCTGAAGTCCCGCCCCCCGGCGGTGCCGACGCGAATATCCTGCTCCAACATCAGGAACTCCGCTTGGCCGTAGGCAGATCGCCCCAGAATGCGTCGACCTTCGCGGATGTAGGGGTAGAGGCTAAGGCCGGAGCGGGTGCCCAGCAAGGACTCTTCGGCAAACACCAAGGACAGGGGATAGCCGCTGCGGGATTGGGTTTCCATCAGCCACTCGGCAAACAGCAGGGCGTGGTTTTCTCCATCTTTGATGGCTGAGACATCCAGGCCCCCCAGCCAGTTGTGGCGCTGCCCCGAGGCCACCAGCCGCTCTTCCGTCAGGATCAGGGGCGGGTTCATGATCCCCCAATCGTTGCCGCGGTTCCAGTTCACCATTGTCAGGTCGCCTGGAACGGGTGTGCTGTAGAAGGGATCCCGGCGACCCTTGCTGACGATGCGGCGGTAATTGAAAAAGCTCTGGCCGCTGAAGGTGGGGAAACCCTCCATGTCGAACTCGCGGCGGTGTTCGGCGCGGGAATAGCCCGGCTGCAGCTGGACCAGCTCGGCGCGGGAGCGCCCGCCATCGTCGTGGATGGCCAGCACGAAGGGAAAGGTAAAGGCTTGAGTACACTCCGGGTTGCTGGCGGGGGCAGCATTGGGCTCGCCGGTCACGTCTCGCCCTTCCGAACCCAGCCGATAGGGGATCCCGGCCCAGCCCACCAGCTCGCCGGTATCGGTGGCATCGATCACGAAGAATGGGCGGCCCGGCGGCGCTTGTAGACGCAGCACTCGCTTGGCGAACACCTCCGTTTCCTGCCAGCCATACCAGCTCACCAGCTCCCGCCACAGCCGTCCCGGCGGCACAAAGTTGGGATCCCGCGGCTGCCGCTGCACAGCGTAAATGCTTTCAATCTGGGATCCATCGGCGCTGAAGGTGGCCCCCTTGAAAGCCGTTTGGGTAGCCCAGCGGCTGTTGGGGGCATTTTGAGCTGCCTGTTGCAGCCAGGTTTCCACCGCCTGCAGCCCCGCCTGAGGCGGAAAACACAGCCCTCCCACCCAGCAGCTGTTGATCTCGGATACGCGGGTTCCCGGCGGGATCCCTGTCCAGGCCGGCAGATGCACCGGCTGGCTTTCGATCAAGGCCTTGAACTCCAGCCAGTGGCGGGAAAAATTGCCCCGCTGCCGCATCGGCAGCGATTCATCAATGGCCGATACCCCCTGGGAGGTAATCTGACCCCCCAGCCAAGGGGTAAGCTCGATGAGACAGGTCTGCACCCCCCCTCGCATGGCGTGGCCCGCTGCCGCCACACCCCCCAAGGATC
>NZ_JANSIO010000058.1:0-4383 GCF_047462195.1 Synechococcus sp. R3-13
CAGTGCGGGGCTCCTGCGATTTCTAGCTGAGGGTCAATACCAGAGCCCCCAGATGATAGGGCCACTGTATGCTTTGTCGAGATGCTTTGTCGAGATGCTTTGTCGAGCTATTTTGCCGGTCAGCACCCAGGAGAGAACCAGAGCCAAGATAGCGTGGATCCCTGGAAAAACCGAATCACCGCCCGGTAAACCTGCCAGAGATAGAAAGAAGGGATCCCGGCTGGGAGAAAGTTGCTCAGGTTACCAGCAGCACCTAACCTGCCTCCATCTGGACGGTCAAGGCAAGTGCAATTGTCGGCTAATCCGCACCATCGGCCCCAGTCCCAGTCCCGTTGGGTTCAAAGCCTGCATCTCAAACAAGGCCAGAATGTGGCGCACTTGCAGCTCTGGGCGCGTAGAATTCACCCCCATCGCCACCACCAAGCCGCAATAGCCACCCGTATCCCGGCAACGCCGCTCCCAGCGCTTGCGAGCCATGGAGTGAACGGGATCATCTTCGGGAAACTCCCCAAACAGGTGCAGATCGCGATTGCCCGTTTGCACAATTTCCAAGTCGTAGCGATCGCCATCGAAGGGATCCACCCCTGTGTTGAAACAAACGCCTTGCGGCCCACCTTCCCCACGCAAATTCTCGATGAGCTGCTTTGCTTTTGATCGAGAGGTGCGCACAATCACCACCGGCAGCCCTTCTCCATTTTTCACCAGCTTGCTTTGGGGGAGAGGATGCCATTGCCCCGTGCGACGCAGCATTTCCACCGTTGTCCACGGCAAGACCCCCAGGCCTATCTGCGCGCCCTCGGGCACCAAATCATCCCGCAGCAGGGTTTGTGCAGGTTCTTCCGCCTCCCCTTCCAGCTGCAGCAGCTCTTCGGCCACGTCCGGCAGGGTGCGCACCTGCACCGAAAGGGTTGTCCCCTTCTCTTGGGGATTGGGAATGCGGTACCGGCCTTGATAGGGTCGAAAGTCATCTTCCAGCTTGCGGTGGTACTGCTTGAAGAAGCGATGCAAGGCTTCCAAGGCCACCGATAAGGCCGCCGCCTCATCCTCCTGCAAAGTCACGCGCAAGCCTTCCAGGGGGTGAATGGTGCCGAAGTTCGGCTCAATTTCCTCGGGATCCAACTCTGCCAAGTCCAGATCCGGCAGTTCGTTGAGTTCAGGATTGCCAGCTTGGAAGGTGAGATAGAGACAATCTTGCCTGAGGAAAGCCTCCTCCATTTCTTCGGGAGTGGCCGGCTGGGCCGCATCCTGGCGAAACTGTTTAAGAGAGGGCAGCGAGCGATAAAAAAGCACCCCATACTCCATGCCCAACCGCCCCATCACCGAGACATAAAGGGTTTGGATGTCCCAGTGATCTAGGTCGATGGCCAAGATTTGGTGATCCTCTAGGTAATCCCAGGGAGCATCTCGCCAGAGGGTAAGGGCTTTGCCGGCCAGCAACTCAACATAGTGTTCCGGCAGAGGGGGAGGGATCCGTTCGTTGGCCTCTTCAAAGCTCTGAAGGATCTCATCGATTAGAGGCAATTCCGGCTGGCATTCCACCTTGATGTCCAGCTCGTGCAGGATGCCGCGCAAGAAAAATTGCACCTCTCGATCCCGCACGATGATCTTCTGGGGGCGAGCAGGTGAGGCAGCATGGGGCCGCTCCATGGCCACAATCAAGGTTCGCACCATCGGCTCAAAGCCAGAATCGGCGGGCACCACTTCCATGGCCCGTACCACGCCCTGAACGCCATCTACCCAAAGAATGCACTCCCCTTCCGTTTGGGATCCCACGGGTGGCGATCCTGAGAGCTTGTGACGATCCCCTTCCCACACCGAGGGCACCTGGGGCAGCTTTTGCAATCGACGAACCGTAGCGGCTGGGAGACCGGACATAGACATCCAAGAAGAATCAGGAGAACAACCCAATCGGCTGAGTAGGTATGCCAAACTGAGCAGGGATCGGCCTTGGCCTCCTGTCAACAAGACCCAGGGATCCCGCTGATGCCAATCTAACCACCAGTGTAGAAGCTGAGTTCGGCTTCAGCGAGAGGAGACAGCAGAGCCAAGTTCCATGGCACCAGAAGCTGATGGTCAGATTCGAACTGACGACCGCTCGATTACAAGTCGAGTGCTCTACCAACTGAGCTACACCAGCAATTTCTGCTCACCGATTCTAGCATTTGTCCCCTGCGAACTGGGGCTCGCAGGGAAGGACGCCCAGCCGACTTCACGAGTCAGCTACTGCTGATCCACTGCCGGGCGAGCAATGGGAGCCAGGTAGATCACCAAAGCCCCTGCCAGAAACCCCAAGACGTTGCGCAACACCGGGATCCAATCCTGCGTGCGTGTGACCACCGGCCCGATACCGAAGGCCCCGAACAGAATGAACCACAGGGGAGAAATGAGCAAGGCCCAACGCCAGTTAAACAGCTCCTCCGCATGGCGGGGCTTGCCGGCAAACCCGAAGACAATCCCGCCCAAAATCGAGGTCACCAGCGTTAGGATCCACTGCTCCTGAGGCAGGCCGGGCACCACGCGGCAGCCTCCCTGATGAAAGCAGCGATCCAAAACATCCACGGTCTCCAGGATGGCGCGGTGGGTGCCGTGCTCCCGCACATAGAATTGGTTGCCAAAGCGAGATTGCAGCTCAATCCAAAAGGTACGTGGCAAGATCTCGCGCACAGCATCCCCCACATTAAACGCCAGCAAGTTGCCCCCCCTGGGATCCGCCACCATCAGAACGCTGCGCTCATTCAAGCCCCAGTATTCCTTCACCTGACGACCCGGTGTTTGGTCGAACTGAGTCAGCACCCGCAGCTTCCAGCCGGTGTCTTGCTCTAACTTGTTCAGATGCTGGGCCAGTTGAGCTTCCTGATTGCTGGTCAACTGATCCGCTAAGTCCAAGACCGGCACGGGCGGCTGAGGCAGCTCCATCGGCACCACCGGCAGGGCAGGTTGCGCCCAGGTCAGGGATCCCCCGCCCACCGCAATCAACAGCCCAAGGCAAAAGCCCACCCCAACGCGGAGTATCCGTTGCCACTCGATGCTCATGCTGATCCCTCTCTTAGCTTTGACGCTGAGATACTGAGAAATGATGTTAAGAAATGTTTCAATTTCTTATAGATCTATCATGCACCGGAACAAGACGTTTGGCCAGAGGGATCCCGGGGAAGGAGCGGTGACAGGGGCAGTGCCTATATCAAGCTGGGGCTGAAGGTGCCGGCAGGGTCAAATTGCTGCTTCAGCTTGCGCATTAGGCTGGCAACCGGGCCAAAGTCATGGGCAAGAGCCCTCTTCAGAGCTGGCGGAGCCTCCAGAAGCAGGAGAAATCCGCCTGCGGACTTGAGGTAGCGTTGCAGTTGCATTAGGGATCTCACTTCTGGCTGAACCAGCCAAGCCCGTCCTAGCCCACAGCCTCGGTGCAGTTGCACCTGAGCTCCAGGAAACAGGGTTTGAAACTGCTCCAGTGTTGCCAAGCTCTGACTGGGCAGGCACCCGAACTTGGCCAGCACTGCTCCTGAGCCGGGTTGAGGCAGGGACAGAGAGCCGGGATTCACTTCCTGCAAAGTCAGCCCTGCAGGGGCCAGCCGCCGCGTTTGGGCCATCTGTTGGGCGATTGCTCGCTCCGATCCATGAAAGCTGAGCCAAACCTGGGATCCCTCTGCCCTCAGCCAGAGATCCACCCCCACAGGGTTAACGGGGCCGGTCAGCACCTGCCGACACAAAACCTCCAGCTCCGGCAGGGATCCTGTAGCCAGCAAAGCAGACTGAGCTGCCGGCAAGGGGTAAAGCCGCAGGCTCACCTGGGTCAAAATTCCCAAGCTGCCCAGGGATCCAGTGAACAGCTTCATCAGGTCATAGCCGGCAACATTCTTAACAACCCGCCCGCCCGCTTTGGCCACCTCCCCATCCGCCCGCACCCAGGCTATGCCCAGCAGCAAGTCGCGGATCCCGCCGTAACGCCAGCGCAGAGAACCTGTATCGGCAGTGGCGATAATGCCCCCCAGGGTAGCCCGCTCCGGATAGAGGGGATCCACCGGCCACCATTGCCCCCGCTCGGCCAAGATGTGTTGCAGTTCCGCCAAAGTCATGCCAGCTTCCACCGTGACGGTGAGATCAGCAGCCGCATGGTCGATGAGCCGGCGTAAGCCGCGCGTGCTGAGAACCAAATCCACCGGCTCCACAGAGTGGGCCCAGCCCCACTTGCTCCCCTGCCCCAGCGGCAGCACTTTCCGCCCTTGGCACTCCTTTAAGATTCCGGCCAATTCCGAGACCGTTGATGGAGTCTGGATCGGCAAGGGATCCCCTGGATCAGATAGCAAGGTCGCCAGTGAATGGGGAGAAGACATTGGGGAAAGCGAAGCAGAGAGTGACATCCTCCCGACGCTGACCCTACGGGTA
>NZ_JANSIO010000059.1:0-20516 GCF_047462195.1 Synechococcus sp. R3-13
CCACCCCGACTCCAGCACCAACACCCACTCCGACACCGACGCTTACCCCTATCCCTCGATTCACCCCGCTTGTCCCTCGTACTCCTACCCCCACCCCGACTCCATCCCCCACTCCCACTGCCACACCTGCCCCAGCAACGCCAACACCTGCGGCAGAGCTGGCCCTCAGCGGCGAGTGGCTTTACGAGGGAGGATCTTTTATCTGGCAGGGATCCCTGTGCAAGGTCAATGTTGCGGCTGGCGTCCAGGAAACCGTCTCCATTCGTCAGGAGGGCAACCAGATCAGCGTTTCCTCTCTCAGCTTTTCCGAACGCAGTGGCCAGCTCATCGGCAACCAACTTTCTGTCAGCGGTAAGGCAGCGGGTAGTGGCACCCCAACCATCACTTGGAGCGGCACTGTCAGCGCTGACGGGCGCTCGATTCGAGGAACGGCTACCTGTGGTAGCGCCAGCTTCGCCATTAGGCTCACACGGCAGAGCTAAATACCTACGCCTCCTCCCCGATCACCGCCGCCGCCGTCTTCCCTATCGTCCGGTTTCTGTTGCCGTTGAGGCGGTGGAGGAGGAGCAGCAAAGCTTTCGCTCACAACTTCGATGGTGTAAGGGCCTCGCCCAGGGCTACCCGGCCCAGCCGTTGGAGAGGCATTTTGCGCCCAGTAGCTTTGCACCTGGAGCAAGTAGCAGCGGTTTTGCCGCACGGGGATGGTTAGCTGAGAGGTGGTAAAGTTGCCAGGGGCAGCATCATCATTTACAAAAACGTCGGGATCCAATCTCCGGCTGCTATCAAAGCTGCCGATGACCAATAGCGGGTCGAAAACCGGGCTGGTCAGCCGGATCGTAACCCCGGTAACGTTGGCTGCAGAGGGAAAGTAAAGAAACGCATCTGAATAAAAGGTAAACGTGCCGGGAGGGGGTGGGAATTCCCGGGCATCTTGAATATTGCCCTCCTCATCATAATAAAACTCCGAAAGGCTATTCGGCCCCAAGGTTCCACTGCGCCTATCCCCCTGTCGGCGGAGGCCAATCGAAGCGAAAAAGTCTGGGCTGAAGGCTTGTTCACAGACATTCACCAGAGGCGGTAGTGTGCTCCCTCCACCTCCTCCACAACCTGCCAAAACCGCAGCCGAGGCCAAAAGGCCCAAGAAAACCCTCTGCAGGGATCCCTGCGGAGCTCTAGAAGCATTCGATGCTGGCCCCGGCATAAGCACTCCTCCGGACACCGGATGTCAATGTTCCTCTAGATTACGATGCTCTGAGCAATTCTCAGCAAAATGCAGATCACTGACAGGATTTTCCCACGTTTAGGCTTGCACCGGCCTGGGGGGGCTGTTCCGCTGTTGACCTCGAGAAGGGAGCTTCAAGGGCGTAGTGGGGCCGTTGAGCCAATTTTGTCCTCAGGAAGGGATCCAGAGCAAAACCCTTTTTCGCAGTGGGCTAACCACTACTGGCGTCGGGCTTCCTGGTGAGGAAGAAATGGGCCAGGGCTGCCACACATTCTCGATCTTCAAAGAGTAGGTCGCGTCGCTGCCGAACCTCCTCAGCCATGTGGTAGCGAAACTCAGAATCGGATCCCAGTTTTACGGCCAAATCCTCGTAGCTTTTCAGATCCGAGGCAATTAAGCTGTCCAGCTCCATTCTTTTGAGAATGGCATAGGTATGCCGCCCCCGCATCAGCTTTCCAGGGCAAGTGATCACAGGCAATCCGACCGCAACGGCCTCTAAGGTGGTGATCCCACCTGACCAGCCGTAGGAATCTAACATAAGATCGGCACAGCGGTTGAGATCCAAGTAGTCTTGATAATCCAATCCGGGCAGGATCAGGCAGTGGTCTTCTACATTGAGGCCATACAAAGAAAAAGCCCGGGTGAGCCGTTCCCGAAATTGTCGGGCAATAGCAGCATTGGGTAGAGCCAAGAAGACAAACTGAGCGTTGGGCACTTGCTGAGCAATAGCGGCAAAAAGATAGTCGTATTGGGGCAGATATTTACCCAAGTATTGACAAGCTAGGTAAACCACTGCGTTTCTGCGCAGGCCGAAATCCTCACGATAGCGCTTTTGCTGCGGCAAAACCGGCTTTTCAAAGCAAGTACCCAAATGAGGTAGCCGGATCAAGATTTCACTGTAGTGTTCCTGAGCATTCTCCGGCTCCATTAAATCGCTGGAGAGGAAATAGTCAATCGTAGAAAGTCCAGAAGTTATAGGATGAGCCCAAGTGGAGCACTGTATCGGTGCCAGTCGCAGGGAAGTCAGTTGCAGAATAAGAGGCGAAAGGCCGATCTCCAAATACACCAAAATATCTAGCTGATCCTGCAGGATTTGTCGGGCTGCATCCTCGAGGCTGCTGGGAATGTGTCGAAACACATCGGCATATTGACGATACCGGTCTGTCATGAAATCGGTTCTGGGATCCAAGTGATAGGCGAAGACTTGAAACTTTCGCTCCGAGTTAGCCTGTCCATCAGCCCAATTGGCGTTCAGGTACTTAACCCAACCCAGAGATAAGCGGCTGTAAGAGCAAGCTCGCATGGAAGCTGAGGCAAACCCAACTCGGAGGGGATCCCCTGGTTGGGATTGGCAAGGAAGATATCTCCAATCGGGATAACAGGCGTTGACTATGCGTTGAACAAACTGGGCATATTTTTTCTGCAAATCCAGGTCGTTGTAGCCTTGGTACTGTAGGTAGTGATTGGTTCCCAGTCCTGACGCCCACAGCGCTCTGCGACGTTGCTCCTCTGTTTCTAGGGGAGTTTCCTCAATAAGACGATCCAGGTGCTCAACAAAGCGAGCACGAAAGGAGTTGAGCTCTTCCTCACTCTGATAGACTGCCGGCAAGTAGAGATGATAAAACCAACGAGCCTGTTCTAACTGGGGATCCAAAGCCAATGCTTTCTCCAGGTGATCCAACGCAACAGCGTGTTCTCCTTGATCTCGGTAGGCGATAGCCAGATTCAGATGCACCTCTTCCAAAGGGATCCCTGTCTGTTCATCCGAGTTTTCCAGTAGAGGATTGAGTAGGGCAATGGCTTCTTCGCTACGTCGCAGGTTAACTAAGATTTTTCCAGCTTGAAAGGCAGATCCAGCAGCGTGTGGATTCAGTTTCAGGCTTTGCTGATAACAGGATAGCGCTTCCTCCAGTTGACCCAAAGACTCATAGACGACACCCAAATTGTGGTGATACAGAGCCACTTCGGGGTGTTGCTCAATGGCTTCTGCAATGAGAGCCGCTGCCAATTCCGAGTCTCCTCTGGCTTGAGCTACCGTTCCCAACAGGTGAAGGGCATCTGCATGCTCAGGAAAATCCGCCAAGATTTCGGAGTAAATGGCCTCTGCTTGCCGCAGATCTCCTGCCTGCTGAGCTCGGATCCCGGCCAGAAGTTTGTCTGTAGGTGTCAAGTCCGACATCCGCTACAAAGTGGCTAGAAATTCCCCAGATTTCTCTGCCCAGTATAGTCATTTCAAGTGGATACAAACATCCCCCAAGCTCCACCATTAGCCCTTTTCCCAGAGGAAGAGGGGAGTTGGGGATCAACGGAACAATAGTTTCACTGCTATTGGGAATGCCCCCGTTGTGTTGCTTCTGAGTTGTTGATGTTTGGATGTCTATGTCGGCATTTCGAGGACTTGTAACTCGCTTTTCCAAACCGGTAAGCGAGGAGAAGGGCAACCTAACTCAAATCCGCTGCCACCCGGTGGGCGCAGGCAAAGCCGGAGAAGGCAACGGCATTGAGCCCTTGGCCGGGGAATGTGCTATCCCCCACGCAGTATAGGTTGGGGATGGCGGTGCGATTGAAAGGCATGCCCAGCAAGCCCCAGGGATCCCGGCTGGGGATAGGCCCATAGGTGCCGTTGCTGCGGCTCAAGAAGCGGCGGTGGGTGCGGGGGGTGCCTATCTCCTTCAGTTCAATGTGGGATCCCAGTTGGGGCCAAAGGGCCTCCAGGCGGCGGATGAGGCGGTCGGCGGCTTGCTGTTTTTGGATCTGGTACTGGCTTGGGTTCAACCCTTGCCAGGTGGACATCCAACTGGGGGTAAAGGCATGAACAATGTGGCGGCCCGGGGGAGCCAGGTCGGGATCCAACAGGGTGGGGACGGAGACGAAAAGGGTGCCCTGCTCAGCCTCCATCTGATCCCAATCTTCCAGGAGAATGTGGTGACAATGGCATTCGCCGGCCAGGGCCTCGGCCCGCACCCCCAGGTGCAAGCTTAAAAAGCTAGGGGATTGCTGGTAGCGTTTTTGCCACTGCCGCTCCGCCCTGGGCAGGGATCCCGGCCATAGGCGCTCAAAGGTGTCCCAGCGGGTGGCATTGGAGATGATTGTGCGGGCAAAGAGCTTTTCCCCGCTGGCCAGTTCTACGCCCACCGCCCGACCTCTTTCTTCTAGGATCCGCCGCACGGGTGCTTTGTAGCGGATCTGCCCGCCATGGGCCTCTAGTCCCTGGGCCAGCTTTTGGGCGATCTGCCCCACCCCCCCTTTGGGATAGTTGACACCGCCGTAGTGTCGGTCACAAAACACCATCCCGGCGTTGATCAGGGGCGTGCGATCCGCCGGCACCACCGACCAGCAGTAGCACTCCATATCCACAAAGCGCAGCAAATCCGGATCCCGCAGACAGCGCCGCGCCACCTGGCCCACATTCACCGGCAAATAGCGCGCCAAGGTCAGGCAGCCGAGGGGATTGCTCACAAAAGAACGAAATAGATAGCCCCACTCCTCCAACGAGAGCAGCTCCATGGCGTTGAGGCTGTTGAAGATGGGCCACAGGCTATCGTAGAACCGGCGAATGCCGGCGGCTTCCCGGGGAAAGTAGCCGGATAGCTCCTGCAAAAACTGCCCGTAATCCCGGTGTACTCGGGGATTCAGCCCCTTGGGCAGGTGGTAGGCAATCTGCACCGGATCGGGGATAGAGTCTATGGACTGGCCCACCGCTGCCAAAGCCCGTGTCAGCAAGTTAGTGGTGCCTTGGGTGCCCAATCCAAAGATCATGGAAGCGCCCACGTCAAAGCGGTAGCTCCCGTTGCCTAAGGGATCCGGACGCTCAAAGTAGCCGGCACTGCCCCCTGGAATGAGGTATTTCTCCAGCACCAGCACACGGTATCCTTTGGCAGCCAACTGGCTGGCCGCGACCAATCCCCCGATCCCCGCACCGATGACGATGGCATCCCAAGCAGGGGAAGGGGTGTGCAGAGCCTGCAAGAAGGTCTGAGAAGGCAAAGTAGAGGTCAAGGGATCCCTCTGAAAACTCAAACGCAAGATCAGTATCTTTACCGTACCAGAGGTTCTAGGGTTTCCCCATGAGTTGAGCTCCCCTGGGAATGAGTTTGCCCAGATCTGCAAGATCCCCAAATAGAGATTGTGGCGCGGGCTACGGAACCGAATTCACGAATTTGCTATACAGAATCCGGCCACACGACACAGATGGTTTTGCCATGTTGGTGACCCAGCATCCTGTCTTTCGGCGCTTTTGGTACCCGGTGATGCCCCTCAGCCGATTGGAGCAGGGATCCCCGCAACCTTTCGAGCTGCTGGGGGAAAAGATCGTCCTTTGGCTGGACGAGGCCGGACAGCCCCAGGCAGCCGCAGACCGCTGCTGTCATCGATCGGCTCAATTGTCCAAGGGGATCGTTGGCAACGGCCACCTTCGCTGCCCCTACCATGGCTGGGAGTTTGATGGCACGGGAGCCTGTGTCAAGGTGCCGCAACTGCCGGATCAGGCCCGCATCCCAGAGAGCTACCGCATTCCCGCCTATCTCTGCCAGGCCCGCTATGGCTATGCTTGGGTGTGCTTGCATCCCCAGCCTCTACGGGGGATCCCGGTCATCCCAGAAGCCGAGGATCCCAGTTACCGGCTCATCCACGAGTTCTACGAACGCTGGGAATGTGCCAGCTTGCGCATCTGCGAGAACGAGTTCGATGCCGCCCACATCAGCTTTGTACACCAGAACACCTTTGGCAGTATGGAAGACTTGGTACCCAGCCACTTCGAGGTCGAGGAGCTGGACTACGGGATCCGCACCCGCACAGTGCTCGGTGTAGCCAACCCAGAGCTGCAACAAAAAAACCTGGGCATTGCCGCCGCCAAAACCGAGCGCACCACCACTTCCACCTGGCATTTGCCCTTCACCAACCACCTTCACATCCGCTACCCCAATGGCCGCAGCCATGTCATCGTCAACATCCCCACCCCCATCAACGACCGAGCCTCCCAAGTGGTGCAGTTTTGTTTGCGCAACGACACCGAAGCCGATACCCCAGCCGCCGAGGTTATCCGCTTTGACCGGGCTGTAACTTTGGAAGACAAAGCCATTTTGGAGACCACGGATCCCGACGTTCCTCTCACCCTCAGCACCGAACAGCACATGCTCACCGATAAGCCCGGGATCCTGATGCGCAAGCAATTGGCGGCTCTGCTCAAAGCCCACAGCAGCTCCTCAAACCAGATTTTCTAGGCTGCGGGTGCCAGCGTAGCGGCTGTAGGCGTAGATCAACCCCAGGGTGAGGCCGGTGACCAAAAAGCTGAGGGCCGCCCCGAAAGGATAGTCCAGGCTGGAGCCAAACTGCAACTGAATCACATTCCCGATCAACAGCGTTTTGCTGCCCCCCAACAGATCCGGCACTACGAACATGCCGAAAGCCGGGATCCCCACCAGAATGAGGCCCGCCGCCAGTCCAGGCAAGGTCTGGGGCAGAAGCACCCACCAAAAGACCTGCCAACCCTTGGCATAGAGATCCCGTGCCGCTTCCGCCAGCCGCCAATCGATGCGCTCCACCGCCGTGTACAGGGGCAAGACCATGTAGGGCAAAAACGTATAGACCATGCCCAGGTAAACCGCCAGCCAACTGGGATACAGAGCCGTTTGCGGTGGGATCCAGCCCAGCCAGGCCGCCAAGCGAGCCGGCCACCCTTCCGGGGCCAGCACCACCATCCAGGCATAGGTGCGGATCACCAGGTTCGTCCAAAAGGGCACCACCACCAAGGTGAGCAACAGATCCCGTTGTCGGGGTGGGTGGGCGGCAATGAAGAAAGCCAATGGGTAGGCCAGCAGCACGCAAAAAAAGGTGGTCACCCCCGCCACCAGCAGGCTGCGGCCCAAGATCTGCCAGTAGATGGGCGTCCATCCCAAGGGGCCAAAGCCGAGAATGCGCAGATAGTTCTCCAGGGTCAGGGGCAGTTGAATCTGGCCAAACTCCCCGCGGCTGAGAAAGCTGCACACCAACAGCAACAGCCCCGGCAGCACCAGAAAAAACATCACCCACAGCACCCCTGGCCCAGCAAAAATTAGGCTGCGCCCCAACTCCTGCCAAGGGGTGAGCAGCTCCCCAAATCGCACCTGGGCTTGGCCAGGGATCCACTTGCCCACAGGAGATGGCAGCTTCAACATCCAGTCTCCTCCTGACGGGGATCCGGTCGCAAACGGATTAGGCTTTTCGGGGGTAGGTGGGCCACCAGCGCTGCGCCGATCTCAAACCCTGCATCCTCAATATCGGTGTTGAGGGCCGTGGCCTTGAGCTGCTGACCTTGGTTTGTCCGCAACAGGTATTGGTTCTCAGCCCCAGTGTAGATGAGGTTTTCCACCCGCACCGGCACCTGGTTGGGCAGCAGATCCCAGCCGCTGCGAGAGAGCTGGATCTTTTCCGGGCGAATAGCCAATTGCACCGGTTCCGAGCTGGCCGGGATCCCCAAGACCTTCAGCTTTCCCAAGGGCGTATCCACACAGTCCGTCCCACAGGCGATCCCCTCGATCAGGTTGCTGGCCCCTAAAAAGTCGGCTACGAAGGCCGTCGCCGGGCGCTCGTACACCTCATCGATAAGGCCCACTTGCTCAATGCGCCCCGCCCGCATCACCGCCACCCGGTCGCTGGTCACCAAAGCCTCTTCTTGGTCGTGGGTAACGAAAATAAAGGTCATGCCCAGGCGGCGCTGCAACTCGCACAACTGCACCTGAAGCTGCTTGCGCAACTTGGCATCCAACGCCGACAGCGGCTCATCCAACAAGAGCACTTCCGGCTCGTTCACCAAAGCCCGAGCCAAGGCCACCCGCTGCTGCTGTCCCCCCGACAGCTCATGGGGCTTCCGCTTGGCCAGAGCTGCAATCTCCACCAATTCCATAGCAGCCGCTACCCGCTTGCGCAGAGCTTCTCCCCGCACACCCCGCATGCGCAGGCCGAAGGCGATGTTGTCCTCCACCGTCATAAAAGGGAAAAGGGCATAGCTCTGAAACACCGTGTTGACGTTGCGCTTGTGGGCGGGCAGGTGGCCTACCGGGCGACCTCGAATCACCACTTCCCCAGCATCGGCCATCTCCAGGCCGGCCAGGATGCGCAGCAGGGTGGTCTTGCCGCAGCCGGAAGGGCCCAGCAGGCTGAAAAACTCCCCCCGCCGAATGTTCAGCTCAATGCCATTGAGGGCCACAAAATCGCCAAAACGCTTGTAGAGGCCGGTTACTTCTACATCCCAGTCGGGATCCCGGACGGTGGAAGTACTGGAGATGACACTCGCGATCACAGTTGACAGCGCTGACAAACCTATCGAACTCAGTATGCAGGTCTCCGGGAAGATTGCAGTTGTCCTCCACACCCGGGGCACAAGTTCCAGGCCAAGCCCTGCAAACGGGGATCCCTGCCCACAGCCCTTCAAGATAGCAAGTCAAGATAGCAAATGTGGGGAACATTGTCGCCACGCCACCCCTGGGCAAACAGTAGCCAGAGATACCGGCTTGAGGAACAGTCTAATTCAGGATTGGAGGGGATTTTTCTTTAGATTGAATGGGTCTTTTGCAAGGGATCCCTGGCCGTGCCCGTTCACACCCTCAAAGCCACTCCCCATACCGTCCACTTGGGCGGCTTTTCTTCCCAACTGCCCCCGGCCTTGTATGTGCAATCGGGCGATGTGGTGCAGGTGGAAACCTACTCGGGGTTCGCCCACTACGGCAAAGCGCCGGACCGTTTCTTCACGCCCGAATTCCTCGAAATTTGCCAAACCTTGCCTGCCGAGCGCCGAGTGGGGCCGGGCCCCCATCTGTTGACCGGGCCGATCTACGTTGAGGGAGCTGAACCTGGAGATGTGCTGGAAGTGCGCTTGCAAGCGATCACCCCCCGCTTGCCCATCGGTTTCAATGCCATCCGTCCCGGATGGGGGGCTTTGCCCGGAGAATTTGATCAGCCGCGACTGCGCTTCATCGACCTAGATATAGACCAGGGGGTAGCGGAATTTCCTCCCGGCAGCGGCATCCGCGTCCCCATTCGCCCCTTCTTTGGCATCTTGGGGGTGGCGACCGAGGAAACCAGCCGCAGCTCTATCCCCCCCGGCAACTATGGTGGCAACATCGACAACCGCCAATTGCAGGCGGGATCCCGAGTTTTTTTGCCGGTCTTTGTGCCCGGTGCCCTTTTTTCGGTGGGGGATGGCCACTCCGCTCAAGGGGACGGAGAAGTTGATGTAACGGCCATTGAAACTTCCATGAATGGCACTTTGCAGTTGATCCTGCGCAAAGATCTGCCGCTCGAGGCACCGCTGGCGGAAACCCCGACCGATTTCATTACCATGGGCTTTGCCGAGGATCTGGATGCGGCCTTTGAGATTGCCCTAAGGCGGATGATCGATTTTCTGCATCGGTTTGTCGGCATTGGGCGAGAGGAAGCCTATGTGCTTTGCAGCATTGCTGTCCACTTCCACATCACGCAGGTGGTGAACAGCCCCATGAAAGGTGTGCATGGGTTGCTGCCAAAACAGCTCCTGCCCCGCCCTACCCTGATCTAATCGGATCTAATCGCGTCAGCGGGGCGGAGTCCTTACTGCTCCCATTACTGCTCCCAATAAGTATCGGCGATGGGATCCGCAGGTGTCGCGGGCTCCTGCATTGGCCAGACCCAATCCGTGAGGTCTTGAGAGGGGATCCCTTCCGGTAGCAGCCCATGGCAGCGGGAGCGAAACAGACAACTGTTGCAGCGCTCAGTGTGGGGGGTCATGGGAAAGTCTTGCGCCTCCAGTTGCCGCAGGTGGTTCAGAGTGGCTCTTAGGTGGGCCAGGTCTTGCTCATAGGCGGCGGCGCTGTAATACCGGTGGAAGGGCTGCTGCGGATGTTGCACATACCAAAAGGTCAGTTGCACCTGCTCCGGCTCAAAAGGGCCTTCCAGGGGCAGCTGCTGGGCCACCTCGCAGAGCAGCAGAGGGTAAAGGCGCACCTGCCAGTCTTGGGCCAACTGTTCATCGCGAGGACGTTGACGCTCAGTTTTCCAGTCCAGGATGTGCAGGGATCCGGGGATAATCACCAGCCGATCCAAACGGGCTATCAACTTAAAGCCCTCAATCCGTTGCCACAGGGGCAACTCCGCCAACACCCGTCCCTGGGGATGGGCATGGGAGCTGGCCAAGAACACGTGCCACCACTGCTGCACCCCTTCATCCAGGCCGGACAAACGCGGCTCCACCTGCCGCCCGCGGCTGTGCCACTCCACCAAACAGTGAAACTGCCGTCCGCGCCTCTGCTCCAGCTCGTGCTCAAAAACACTGGCAGCGGGCCAGATCAACCGCTCCAGGTACACATAGCGAAACAGGCGGGGGCAATGGTCCAGCAAGGCCAGTGAAGAGGCGGAGAGGTTGACCTGCTCAAGACTCAACCTCTCCAGAGAAGGGGCAGCAGGGATCCCAGACAAAGTGCTCCGCACCGCTGTCGCGAAGGGGAAGAGCTGGCAAGAGGGGGCTAAGTTCCACTGCTCTCAGGATACCCCCACCGCCACCAGGGGTCGCCCAGCGGAGGAGCTCATTTCCAACCTGCTCCAAATTTCCATCCTGCTGCTCCGCAACGCTTGCGCAGAAGGGCGTGGGCGGGATCTGGACTGCAACCGCCCGCTGGAGCTGGGATCCCTGTCGGGATGGCTAGACCCGGAACCGTCTGTGGTTGGGCTAGGTTCCCACCGGACTTGCCCAGACCCAGATGGCGACCATCCCATCCCAGAGCAACAGAAGCAGAGCAAAACATCCTAGGAGCCCGTACATCCAAGGCTGAACGTAGGGGCGCAGCCCGCCAATCTCCAGTTGAGCGTGCCGTCGAATCTCAGCCAACAGCTGCTTGAACCTGGTCACCCGCATCGGCAAAAGTACGCGATCCCCCCCTCGGCTGACCAAGTAATACACCATACCACCCTGGCTGGTGGAGCGGGGCTCAATGCGCTCGATATCGGCCCACCGGATCTGCCACTCCTGCCGCACAAAAGGCGGCACCCAACTGGGGTAGGTGGCCTGCATGCCCTCTTCGTCCAACTGAATCTGCTGGCTCAGGGATCCCAGGACTACTCCCCACCCCAGCAGCAGAGCCACCCAAAGGGATCCCAGCTCAAGAGGTGTTGCCTGTTGCCGGGCCAGCAAAATGGGCAGGGGCAGAACCAGTCCCCAGTACAGAGCCTGCACAGCGCAGCGAATTAGGGGGGAGATGGGGAAGGTCATCGTCGGCAAGATGAGGCTAGCTTTATCAAGCTTAAGATAGCGCTAGATAGCGCTTAAAAAGGCACCTCCTCCTCCAAGGACTCCGTCCCGCTGAGGCGAACGGCAAGCTGAGAAGACTGCTCACGCCGGTAGGACGGATTCCTTACTGCATTGGGAAAGTCTACGGGATGAGGACTCCGCCCCGCTGACGCGGACGGCTCTGCTCCTGTTGGCGAGCCGTAGGTCTCACCGGAGAGCAGGTCAGGGGATCCCTCGGCTTCTATAGCCTCTATTGAGGAGAGCTCTTCCGTGGATCCCGTCACGTCAGACTCCAACACCCCTTCCAAATCCACCAAGCTGCCGTTGAAGTGGTCAGCAAAACGGCGGGCAATCTCCGCCAGCTCCTGGGTTAGCTCGAAGGACTGCCCACCGTGCAGGGTGTCGCGGCGCTCTGCACGACTTGGAGAATCGGTCGCGACAGCGGTGCGGAGCACTTTGTTCGCACCGGCAGGAAAAAGTCCTTGGGTTGCCAAGCCGGCCACCTTGGGGCCACCCATAGGATTGTCCCGCTCAGGCTCTGGCGAAGGTGGGCTGGAGTCAGAAGGGGAATGTTGCTGTCGCCGGGCAAGGCCGTGGCTCTGCGGTTCTGCTCTGGGCTCCCTTGAGGAAGCACGACTGTTGGTGCTATCGCTCTGCAACCCCGGCGTGGTGACAGGATCCGGGGCCACGGGGGCGGGGGGCAGGTCTGTTTCTCGGCTGAGCAGTGCCGAGGACTCCGCACCGCTGACGCGAATGGAAACATGCGGCCCGCTGGAGCGCTGCACAATCAAGTTGAGCTGCACAGGGCGCTGCAGCAGGTTGTGGAGCACCGACCGCAGTTCGGCTTCTTTGCTGCGCACTTTTTCCACCAGACCCTTGCTGGGAAAGGCGAGGGTAATTGCTTCAGGAGTCTCTTGGTGCAGGTGGCCGGATCCCATCAGAGCCTTGGTGAGGGGAGAGAGGCGCTTGAGGAACTCGTCCCAGTGGGGGCGCAGCAGCTTGACTGTGGCGGCGTCCCTTGCCGGTTCTCTGGGCTGCTCCGAGGACTCCGTCCGAGTAGCGCGATCTGCCTTCTGGCTCGACGCAACAGCAGGGGAGGCTGAAGGCCCAACAGTTAATTCATCTATCTCACCAACAGTTGATGGGCTTGATGGGCTGATGGTCGCAGCAGGGGCCGGAGGGGCTGTCCCGTCCGGGGGAGTTCTCTGGGGTGCAGGAGATAGGTCAAGGGCTGGGGAAGGACTCTGTCCTGCTGACGCGAACGGTTCTTTATCCTCAGCCACCATGCTTGGGCGCAGCTGGCCCAGCAGATCCACTAGGGCAATTTCCAACCACAGTTGGGGCTGTCCGCTTTGACGAATTTGCGGCTCACACTGGCGCAGATGGCTCTGGGCTGCCAGCAGTATCTCCACCGAGTAGCGAGGGGCCCGTTGCTGCAGGGCTGCCCAGGTGGAGTCTGTTACAGCCACCAACTCCCGTTGCTGGGGGGCTGTCTTGACCAGCAGCAGATCCCGGTAAAGGGCCACCAAGTTCTGCAACAGGGCTAAGGGCTCTTTGCCCCGCTCCAACAATTGCCGAGTTTGGCCGAGTACCGCCTGCACATCCTGAGCCAGCAGCGCATCCATCAGAGCCAAAAGCTGCTGTTCCGGGATCCCGCCCACCAAGTCCCAAACCGCCTCCGGGGTGATGGATCCTTCCAAGAGGCTGAGCTGGTCCAGCAGGCGTTCGGCGTCCCTCAGGCCCCCTTGGGAAAGTTGGGCCACCAGTTGCAGCGCCTCCGGCGTGATAGGGATCCCTTCTTGGGCGGCGATCTTGCCCAGGTGGGCCACCATGTCGTCGAGGGGGATGCGGCGGAAGTCAAACCGCTGACAGCGGGAAACAATGGTGGGCAAAACCCGCTGCGGGTCAGTGGTGGCCAGGACAAATACCACGCGGGGGGGCGGCTCTTCAAGAGTTTTCAGCAAGGCGTTGAAGGCCGCATTGCTGAGCATGTGGCACTCGTCGATGACATAGACTTTGTAGCGGCTGTTCACCGGGGCAAACTGGGCCCGCTCGATCAGCTCGCGGATGTTGTCTACGCCGGTGTTGCTGGCCGCGTCAATCTCGAGAACATCCAGGGAGGCTCCCGCAGTGATGGCGCGGCATTGGCTGCACGCCTGGCAGGGATCCGGCGTCGGCCCCTGTTCACAATTCAAGGACTTGGCCAAGATGCGGGCGCTGGAGGTTTTTCCCGTGCCCCTCGGCCCGCAGAACAAATAGGCAGGCGCCACCCGCCCCAGCCGGATGGCATTGGCCAGCGTTTGCACCACCGCTCCTTGGCCGACCACATCGGCAAAGCGCTGCGGGCGGTATTTTAAATGCAGGGGTTCATAGTTGCCAGCGGTGGCCATTTCCGGGATCTCCAAGCAAGCAGCGCCCCAACCGGAACCGCGCAAGAGCTCTGCTCTGCTGACGCGATCCCACCGGGGCTCCCCTATTCTGGCTTCTCGATGGCGGGATCCCTCTTTGCCCATCAAGAGTGGGGCTGGGCGGGCAGAGCTTTTGTGCTCCGCTCCGCTGAGGACTTGGGATCCCGGCGACGCAGAGAGGGAAGCTGGGGCAGTTGCACTCTCCAGCCGGGCGAGTCAAGCTGATCCATGTGCTGCACGCGGTAGCTGAGCTGATACACCTCCTTCCTGAGCTGGCGATTCTCTGCCTGGATGGCGGCGATGCGCTGGCGGATGGGCTGCAGGCGGGCTTGCAGCTTGCGCCGGTAGAGCTCTGGCAACTCTTGAATCATCTGCTCCAGCAACTGCTTCTCTTGGTAAAGCTGCTCGATCTCCGCCTCATAGCTGCGAATTTGCCGGTGTTGCTTTTCTTGGCGCAGCTCCAGAAGGTCTATCTGGCCCTGCAAGATGCGATTGCGCTCTCGCAAAAGCTGGATTTCCCGCTCCCGCGCGGCCAGAGCTTGAGCAAACTCCGTCTCGCCAACGCAGCCTGCTTCCTGCATCGTTTCTCCCTCAACCCATCCGTACATGGATACCAAGGGATCCGTCCCACCAGACCCTACCCGTCACTGTATCCGGCCCGCGGGGGTGAGGCAAATGGCCTCTGGCCCGCCGACGCCAAAGCTTGCTTCACCTGGGCTTCCAGCTCAGCCAGGGATCCGGAGTTGTCCAGCACCACGTCTGCACGGCGCACTTTTTCCGCCAAAGGCCACTGGCTGGCAATGCGAGCTTCGATTTCTTCCGGCGTCAGGGGATCCCGGCGGGCAAGGCGTTGCCGCTGCTGCTCTGGGGTGCAAGTCACCACCCAAATCTCGCTGGCCCAATTTTCCATGTGGGCTTCAAACAGCAACGGGATCATCAGACAAACGGTTTGAGATCCCTGCCCAGAAGAAAATCCTACCCCGCTACGCTTTTGGGAGGCAGGCTCTTCCTCAAGCGGCACCCCATGGACTTTAGAGCTCTGCTCCGCCAACGCGGACAGAAAATCTTGCAGTTGAGCTCTAACGAAAGGGTGGATTTGGGCCTCTAGCCAAGCCCGCTCAGCGGCATCTGCAAACACGATCTGGCCCAACTGCCGGCGATCCAGATCTCCAGAGGGCGTTTGGATGGCCTTTCCATAGCGTTCCAGCACCCTGTCTCGAATAGGGGATCCCAATGCCAAAGCCTGGCGGGCCATTTGATCGGCATCGGCCACCGGGATCCCGTGCTGCTCCAGGATGCGGGCCACCGTGGATTTGCCCGTGCCCACTCCGCCTGTCAGGCCGATGATTCGCATAGCTGTCGTGGTTACGGTTTAGCTTGCTGGGGTAGAGGGGCGCTGCCAGGGTAAAGCCAGTTGAAGGTTTTTCTTCAAGGGGAGGCCGTTTTTGCAGCCAGCGGAGAAGAACGGTGCTCTGCAGAAGCGGGCAAGGGGGAGCTGGGCGGCAGCAGGCTATACTCAAAGCCCTCCACCAAGGCCTGACAGGAGGCTTCGATGATGTTGGTGGAAACCCCCACCGTGGTCCAGCGGCGGTGACCGTCGCTAAACTCCACCAGCACCCGCGTTTTGGCCGAGGTGCCGGCCCGCCCATCCAAAATGCGCACCTTGTAATCAGACAGGTGAATCGCCTCCAGTTGGGGATAGAACTCCAGCAGCGCTTTGCGTAGCGCCCCATCCAGAGCGGCCACCGGCCCATTGCCTTCCGCCGCCGTCACCCGAGTTTGCCCCTGCACCGCTATCTTCACCGCCGCCAAAGATTGCACATCCGTTGCTTCGCCACTGGGATCCCGGTCTTTGCTGTTCCAATCGGAGCGGGTGGTGGTCGTCACGTTGAAGCTGAGCACCTCAAAAGGATGGGAGCGTTGTCCCAGCAAGCCCCGCACCAACAGCTCAAAGCTGGCCTCAGCCGCCTCAAACTGGTAGCCCTGCAGCTCCAGGGTTTTCAGCCGCTCCAAAATCAAGCGCACCTGCGGATCCGACTTCTCCAGCCGGATCCCGAATCCGGCCATTTTGTGGAGAATGTTGCTCAGCCCCGCCTGTTCCGAGACCACAATGCGGCGACAGTTGCCCACTTGCTCCGGGGCGATGTGCTCGTAGGTGAGGGGGTTTTTCTGAACGGCGCTGACGTGGATCCCGCCTTTGTGGGCAAAGGCCGATAGGCCCACAAACGGAGCATGGTCATCCGGGGCCAAATTGACCACCTCGCTGATGGAGCGGGAGATCTCCGTCAGGTGTTGCAGCTTCTCTTGCGGCAGACAGCGATAGCCCAGCTTCAGTTGCAAGTTGGGAATGACGCTGCACAGGTCGGCATTGCCGCAGCGTTCCCCATAGCCGTTGATGGTGCCCTGAACCATGCGCGCCCCCGCCTGCACCGCCGCCAGGGCATTGGCCACAGCAGTGCCGGAGTCGTTGTGGGTGTGGATCCCTAGGGGCAAGTGCTGCAGGTGATGGGATTCTGCCAAGACAGCTGCCGTGATCGCCGCAATCTCGTGGGGCAGGGATCCGCCGTTGGTATCGCAGAGAACCAGCCACTCTGCCCCTGCCTCGGCAGCCGCCACCAGGGTTTGCAGGGCATAGTCGGGGTTGTGGCGATAGGCATCGAACCAGTGCTCGGCATCGTAGATGACCCGCCGCTGCTGGGATCCCAAGTAGGCAATGGTATCCCGAATCATAGCCAGGTTTTCGGCCAGCGTGGTGCCCAGGCCCTCGGTGACGTGGAGATCCCAAGACTTGCCGAAGACGGTTATATAGCGGGTGCCCGCCGCCAAAATGGCCTGCAGCATGGGATCGTCTGCCGCCCGCCGCCCCGGCTTGCGGGTGGAACAAAAGGCCACCAGCTCTGCTTGGGTCAGAGGCTCCTCCCGCATCTGCCAGAAAAACTGCACATCTTTGGGATTGGCTCCCGGCCAACCCCCTTCAATAAACGGGATCCCCAGCCGATCCAGCAGCTTGGCAATCTGTAACTTGTCTTGCACCGACAGCGATAGACCCTCTCGCTGGGCCCCATCCCGCAGTGTGGTGTCGTAGAGAGTGATGGTGGCTGAGCAACCCAGATCAATCTTCATATCGCATCAGTTTCTTGTAAAAGGCGGTGGAGAAATCCGGCTGTTGTCCGCGCTGCACCAAAGAGACGACATCAATCAGATAATCCACAAACTCGTAGTTGGCGATGGAGAGCTGATAGGTGAGATCTGCATCCTGAGCAAAGATCACCTGAACCACCGTCAGATCCGAGGGCAACGGGGACGTATGCCAACTGGCCAAGAAGCGGACAGGCTCTTCCCCCTCGATGGCCCTCTGCCCTTCCAGGCTGGCTTTTTTGTAGAGGCCCACCGCAAGGGCTAGGTACTGTCGGCGGGCAACAGCGTAATAGGGCTGATAGACGGCCACTTCTGGCGGGCTGGCAGGTTCAAGTTGCAAGGCCATAGTGCGCTAGGAGAGGGATACAGCTTTTTCTGATTTCATGAAGTTCTACAAAATGGGTGGGATCCCCATAGCCAAGAGAGATCTCTGCATTGGCTGTAGCAAGTGTCGCCGGAAAAAGCTGTGAGGTCAATTGTGGCAGAGAACCCAGAAAAAATTATAAGGGGCCACTGCAACCCATTTCATTCAGCGTATCGCGAAGCGGTGCGGTTCCCGGTAGGGTGCCGGAGGCATAGCACCATCGCGACAGCAGGTCAGCGGACTACGGATAGATTGCCCAATTGTCTACTTTTCCTTGAGGGATCCCGCATCCCAAGCTGGAGGGAAGCGTTGGAAAGTCGGGGATCTCTAGGAAAGAATAGAAAAGGAGGGATCCCTGCCCCTGCTCGCAACCGGCTCTTCTCCTGCCGGCGGTGGCGAGACGGTGCCCTTGCTTGGTTCTCCAAACGCTTGGCATCTCCTGGCTTCATGAACACAACCCAAGGCCCAACCGCTTCTCGTCTCGACCTTCTCCCCCCGGGAGAGGGAGGAACAACGGCCAGCCTCCTGCTGGAGTGGGATCCCGTCCTGCAGCGCAAGTTCCAGCAGCTTGTCCAGATCTTCGCCGAGATGGAGCAGGTCTTGGTGGCCTACTCTGGGGGGGTTGATAGCAGCCTGGTGGCCAAGTTGGCCTGCGATCAGCTGGGGGAGCGGGCCCTGGCTGTCACCGCTGCTTCTCCTTCGCTGCTGCCCGAAGATTTGGAAGAAGCAATTCAGCAGGCTCGGCAAATCGGGATCCGCCATCAGATCGTCGAAACCCACGAGCTGGAAGATCCGAGCTACGCTGCCAACCCCGTTAACCGGTGTTACTTCTGCAAAAGTCACTTGCACGATACCTTGCGCCTGTTGGCCCAAGCCCAGGGATATAACCATGTGGTGGATGGCCTCAATGCCGACGATCTGGCCGATTACCGACCGGGGACACAGGCAGCTCGGGAGCGCGGCGTGCGTTCCCCTTTGGCGGAGGTGGGGATGAGCAAGCTGGAGGTGCGGCAATTGTCTCGCCACCTGGGGCTGTCTTGGTGGGATAAACCGGCCCAACCCTGCCTCAGCTCTCGCTTTCCCTACGGGGAGGCAATCACCCCTGAGAAGCTGCGTCGGGTGGGAGCGGCGGAGCGCTACTTGCGCAGCTTGGGTTGGCGGCAGGTCAGGGTGCGCTCGGAGAAGGACACCGCCCGCATCGAACTTCCTCCGGATCAGATCGTGGAGTTTGTGCAGAAAACCAATCTGGAAGCGCTGGTCAAGGCCCTGCAATCCTTCGGCTATCTCTATGTCAGTCTCGATCTGGAGGGCTACCGCAGCGGCAAGCTCAACCGAGTCCTCAACCTTTCCCAGTTGGCCACAAGCTAGCGGGCTGGGGAAGCCGTAGGGGATCTGTGTTGAAGTTTTGCGCCGGGTGATTATGAGAGGGTTGCGGTTGCTCTGGCTCTGCTTGGGAGTGCTGGGGTTGGCAGTTGCCGGCCCTGCTGCGGCTCAGGTGGAACCACAGAAGAAGGGGGGCGCTCAGCCCATAAGTACGACCGACCTCAGCGCCGTTGCCGACCGAACGTTACGGCTGCGTTCTGACCGGCAAACCTTCGATCAACGGGCGGAAGTCTTCCAAGCAGAAGGCAATGTGGAGATGCGGCTGGGTCGCTCTGTGTTGCGGGCGGATCGCCTGCGCATTGAGCTGCGACAGCGGCAGGCTGTGGCCGAGGGCAATGTCTCTATTCAACTGGATCGGCAGCGCATCCAGGGATCCCGCCTAGAATACGACTTTGAGCAAGAGCGGGGATTTTTGGAAGAGGCCTTCGGGCAGGTGGATATTGGCCAGTTGCAGGCCGGTGGATCCCCGGCAGCCGCTTTGGCGCCAGAGCGGTTGGTGCGCTTTCGTGCCGTTCGCATTCGCTTCGATGCCAACACCTGGGAAGGAGAACAGGTGCGGCTGACCAACGACCCGCTGGATCCGCCGGAGTTGGAGATTCGTAGCCCACGGGTGACCTCCACCCTGCAAGCCGATGGCTCCAGCCTTTTGATTGCCGAGGCCGGCCAACTGGCCTTCGACCAGGTCTTGTTTCTGCCTCTGCCCATTCGGTTGCGCTTCGACTCATTAAACCGTCAGCCTCCGGTCAGCATCTTCTACGACGATTTCGACCGACAAGAATTGCGACGGGGCCTGATCCTGCAACCCAACTTCGAGCTGCTGCGGGATCCCAATGTGAGCTTGGTGCTCTCCCCGCAACTGTATCCACAACGTCTTTGGGGCAGTGAGCAGGGCCTTTTGGATGGGATCGGGCTGCGGGCCGATTTTCGTTGGCGGCAACCGGAAGCCAACGCTCAAACCTCGCTGTTTGCCGAGCTGCGGGGGATCGTCTTCCAGGAGTTTGCTCAGCGCTTGCGAGCCCAGGTCGAACACCGCATCACCACCGGCGACGGTGGAGAAGTCGCCTACACCTACGCCTATCGGGAACGCTTCTTCAGCGGTCGCCTGGGGTTTCAAATTGTGGAAAACCGCCTCGGTGCCAGCTACCGCTCACCCACCCTCCGCCTGGGCAATACCGGCTTGGATCTCAGCTACCGCATAGCCGCCGACTACATCGATGCCTTGGGGCAGCCGGATGAAATCGACACGGATCCGGAGTTGGCCTTAGCCAACACCACCGACCGCATTCAGCTCTCCCGCCTGCAACTGGGGGCAACCTTGAATCGCTCCTTTCCCCTCTGGAGCCCTCCCAAGACGGCGGCGGATCCCCCACCCCGCTTTTCCGCTCTGCCCATCGAGCAAGGGATCTGGCTCAGCACCGGTGTGAGCAGCAGCCAGTCTTTTTACTCCAATGGCCGAGCCCAGAGCTATACTGCCGGCAGTATTGGCATTGATGCGGTGATTGGGGCTTTTGTGGCCGATACCTTCGACTACACCAACCTGAGGGTGACCTACTCCAACGGTTTTTTGGCCGGAGCCTCGCCGTTTTTGTTCGACCGCATCACCACGCGGGAACAGCTCGTCCTGGGCTTTTTGCAACAACTGTACGGCCCGCTGCGGGTAGGGGCAGAGACAATGGTAGATTTGCAGTCGGGCCAGCAGGTGGATGTCGTCTATCGCCTGGGCTACGACCGCCGCACCTATGGCTTTAGCCTGCAGTACAATCC
>NZ_JANSIO010000060.1:0-19194 GCF_047462195.1 Synechococcus sp. R3-13
CCAGATCCAGAGCATTTCCAGTTTTGCCGCCGGGATCAACCGCTTAGGCTCCTTTCACGAGTCTCTGGAAGATCCGGCGCTGCGCCACACCGGCGCTCGGGAAAGCAACATTCAAACTCGCATTGCCCAGCAATTGGCGCTAAACCACGTCACTTTGCTCACCCCCAATTCAGAACGAACCCTGGTTCGGGATCTCTCCTTCGCCTTGGAAGCCGACCAACGGCTGCTGATTGTCGGTGTTAGCGGCAGCGGCAAAAGCTCTCTGCTGCGGGCCATTGCCGGCCTATGGACCAACGGCCAGGGATCCATCGCCCGCCCAGATACTCAGGAGATGCTCTTTTTGCCCCAGAAACCCTATATGCTGCTGGGATCCCTGCGGGATCAACTGCTCTATCCCAAACGCCGCCGAGACCTCACCGATGAAGATCTCATCCGAGTCTTGGCCCAGGTGAACTTGGGGGACTTGCCGGAGCGGGTGGGCGGCTTTGATGTGGAGAAAGACTGGGCCAGCACTCTCTCCCTAGGGGAACAGCAGCGTCTTGCCTTTGCCCGCATTTTGATCACCCAGCCCCGCTACGCCATTTTGGACGAGGCCACCAGCGCCCTGGATGTGGCCAACGAAAAACTGCTCTACCTGCAGCTGCAACACCTGAACACCACCTACATCAGCGTTGGGCATCGCCCCACCCTCCTGGCCTACCACGACTTGGTCTTGGAGCTGCAGGGGAATTGTGCCTGGCAACTGTGGTCGGTGCAGGAGTATGGTGCCCGCCTAGCCCTGGCCAGCTAGCAGCGCCGACATCTCCAGCTGACTCAAATGACAAGCTTTGCGGGTTTGGGACAAAACCCGGATAAGAGGCTGACTTTTCCAACTGGACGCTCTTCAAAGGAGGTGATAGCCTGTTATTCACAAGTATTCCGACCGGTTTACTGGAGATTATCAATGCCCCCCATGATCCCATCCGAGGCCAAGCGTTCCAAGGTGGAGCAGATCAAGGCAGACAGCCACTTTCTACGGGATCCCCTTCAGCAGGAGCTGGCCCAAGACACCACCCACTTCAGCGAAGCAGCGGTGCAGGTGCTGAAGTTTCACGGGGCTTACCAGCAGGACGACCGGGATCGGCGGCAGCAGCGAAAGCAGGAGGGGCTGGAGCGGGCCTATTCGATGATGTTGCGCACCCGCATCCCAGGGGGACACGTGCCCCCCCAGCTTTACTTGACCCTGGATCGGCTGGCCGATGAGTACGGCAATGGCACCCTGCGAGCCACAACGCGGCAGACGTTTCAGCTACACGGGATCCTCAAGAAAAACCTCAAGGCCACCATAGCCAGCATTCTCAAGCAGATGGGATCCACTCTGGCCGCCTGCGGCGATGTCAACCGCAACGTGATGGCACCGGTGGCCCCCTACAAAAATCGCCCTGCCTATCGCTATGCCCAAGAGTATGCCCGCAAGCTGGCGGATCTGTTGGCTCCGAAGACCTCTGCCTACTACGAGATCTGGGTGGATGGGGAGCCGGTTCCCATCCCACCGGTGGATGAGGAAGTGCGGGAAGCAGAGCAGTTTGTGGGCAACGGGGTGCGCCTGGAGGGGCCAGAACCTCTGTATGGCCCCGTCTATTTGCCCCGCAAGTTCAAGACAGCCATCACCGTAGCTGGGGAAAACACGGTAGATGTGTACTCCCAGGACTTGGGCTTGATTGTGCTCACGGATCGCAAGGGCAACTTGAAGGGCTTCAACATTGTGGTAGGTGGCGGGATGGGACGCACCCACGGCAAGGAAGAAACCCAGCCCCTTTTGGCCCAAAAGCTCTGCTTTGCCCCGCCGGAATCGGTGTATCGGGTTTGCCAGGCCGTTTTGGCGGTGCAGCGGGACTACGGCAACCGGCACGATCGCAAGCAGGCGCGGTTGAAATACTTGGTGAGAGACTGGGGGATCCGCAAGTTTCGCCGCGTTGTCGAGGAGTATGTGGGGGAAAAATTGCCCCGGTTTCGCCCCCTACCCAAGTTTGTTCCCAACAGCGACGACTACCTGGGCTGGCACGAGCAGGGGGATGGCCGTTGGTTTTTGGGCATTTCCATCGAAAATGGCCGCATCCAGGACACCCCAGAGCGACAGCTCAAGACGGCACTGCGCCGGATTGTGGAAGCCTTTTCTCTGCACGTGCGGCTGACCCCCACTCAGGATTTACTTTTCATCGACATTGCGGAGCAGCAGCGGGATGCCATCAACCAGATCCTCAAATCCCACGGGGTGCTTTCCAAGGAAGAGATCCCCCAACTGGTGCGGCTGTCGATGGCCTGCCCTGCCCTGCCCACCTGTGGGTTGGCGATTACCGAGTCGGAGCGGGCTTTGCCGGGGCTGGTGCGCCAGTTGGATCGGCTGTTGCAGGAGCTGGATCTGCAAGATTCGCCCTTCTTGGTACGCATGACCGGCTGCCCCAACGGCTGTGCCCGACCCTACCTGGCCGAGCTGGGATTGGTGGGATCCGCCCCCGATGGCTACTACCAGATTTGGCTGGGAGCCAGCCCCCGCGGGGATCGCCTGGCGCAAGTGTTTCAGGAGCGGGTGCACATTAGCCAGATCGTGCCGCTGATGAGAGTTCTCCTGCAGGCCTACAAGCAGGAGCGCCGTCCTGGCGAGAGCTTTGGAGATTACTGCCATCGGGTGGGGATCCCCTACCTGAGGGCCCAGGTGCAGCAAAGGGATGGCGTTTTTGCCTGAAGGGATCCCTCAAAAACGAGACCAAGCCTGTAGCCATTCCCGGAGCGCTTCCAGCCATCCAAGCGGTTCAGGCTTGGTTGCTTCTGGAGCTTGCTCCTCGCCAGTCGGCAAGCTGACGGGGTTGGGATGCACCCTGTAGACTCGGATGGGTTTGGCGTTGGGAAAAGGTTTCACCGAAAGAGGCTCCACCTGCAGGAGTTGCCCTTCCACGGCTCGATACACGGCTGCCGAGATGAGCAACCGGGAGCTCTGTTCCTCAGACTGTTCCCCCCCTTGCGAAACATCCTCAACCGACTCCAGCCAGGTGGCAAACTGAACCGACTTCCCGAAGGCGGACAACCGCTGCGGATCTTGGGGATCGAGGGGCAGCAAAAGGACTGGGCCGTAGTGGATCCCGATGGCAAGCTTGACCTGCGGGTAGGAGAGTTGCCGCAAACACCTGTTCAACTCCACCACCGACTGCCCAAGCGCCAACCCCGCCTGCAGCGCCTGCTGTATGGCCAGCTCGGGTTGTTTGAGACCAAACAAAGCCAGACTTCTCAGCCCGCTCTGGTTGGCCAGTACTCCCCCATATTGCTGCACCAAGGCCCCCATTTGGGCGAAGTAGCGACCCAAGGTGTAGACAACATCGTAGGGAAAGTTCTCCTCGTCGAAGTTGGCCGTCCCCCGCAGGGAAGCGCTGAGAATGGCGGCGGTGACTTGGCTGCCGACCGAATGGGCCTGCAATTGATGTTGAGCTACTTCCACATCTGCTTTATCGATCACCAGCCGTTGCAGGGTGACATCTCCAGTGATGCGGGTTTGACAGGCCAGACGAATATGTACAGGAAGGTCTAGCCGTTGAGCTAACTTCTTCTCGGCAGGAGTCATGCTGCGGCAGTTTTGGCTGCCTTCCAAAATCAGGATGCGACAGGTGGAGCAGGCGGCATTGCCCCCACAGGCATGGACATGGCGCACCCCCGCCTTGAGCAGATTTTCCAGAACCGTGAGCAGGGGATTGGCTTCCAAGGTGAGGTTGTCGGGGTAACAGGTGATCCGCATGGTTAAGAGGGAGTGAGGGGTGGCAAAAAGATTCAGCACTACCTAAATTCAGTACGGCATTGCCCTCCCCTTGGATGCTGTTTTCAAAAGTTTTGGGTATTGGGTAACCTCACCCCGCAGCCTGCCCCGGCGCCGATGATAGAGTACAGAGGAGTCTTCTGCGCGAGCCCTTTATGCCTCAGTCCAAACCCCAAGAATCCCCAGCCCGCAAGCTCCTCAACATTTTGCTGCTGGTGGTGGGCACGGTAACTTTCTTGGGCTTCTCCTTTGGCCCGCTATTCCAGGCCCTCGGGCCTTCCGAATCTCCA
This sequence comes from Synechococcus sp. R3-13, assembly GCF_047462195.1. Taxonomy (NCBI): domain Bacteria; kingdom Bacillati; phylum Cyanobacteriota; class Cyanophyceae; order Synechococcales; family Synechococcaceae; genus Synechococcus; species Synechococcus sp. R3-13. Next base: position 4,075 of record NZ_JANSIO010000060.1, read on the forward strand.
GAGGCCGGCTTGGTGACCGAGCAACTGCGGGCCCAGGCAGACGGCTATCGCGTCGTGCTGGAGCGGGAGCCGGATAACCCCATTGCCCTGCGGGGGTTGATCGACACCCAACTGCAGCTCAACGAGCCGCAAGGGGCAATCGAGCCGCTGAAGAAGCTGGTGGAACTGGAGCCCGAAAATCGGCAACTGAGAGCCTTTTTGGCCGAAATCCAGCAGGATACGGGGGATTTTGAAGGGGCATTAGAACAGCTCCAGATCCTTTACGAGGGGGATCCCAAAGATGGCCAGGTGCTGCAGCAGTTGGTGGATGTGCAGCTAACCCTGGGCCGCACCTCTGAGGCCATTGCCCTGCTGGAGAAGCATCTTGAAGAAGCGCCGGAAGATAATGATGTGCGTTTGCGCTTGGCTTTTGTCTACGCCCGCAACAACCAGACCGAAAAAGCCGTAGCCCTCTACGACGAGTTAATCGCGGCGGATCCCAGTGATTTCACTCCCGTGCTCGGCAAAGCCATAGCCCTCAGCTCTGCCACCGATGAAAACCTACGGGCAAAAGCACCTGAGTTGTTTGAGCAAGCAGCGCGGTTGGCCCCACCCCAAGTCCGGGAGCAAATCCAGCAGCAAGCAGAGATTTATGCTCAGGTGAACCGGCCCCAGACGGTCGAGAACCAAAACAGCAACCCCTCCCCCTGAGCAGGTTTTCAACCGTTAGGCTAATCCAGGTGTTGAGAAGCTGATCCCTGACGGTTCTCAGTTGACCCGATAGGGAGAGCTACGGAAAAGACTCAAGTGCCTTTTCTACAGAGGGGTAGATCTCGTAAATGGCATCCAAGCCGGTGATGGCGAAGAGCAGCTTGACCTGCTCCTGCAGGCTGCAGAACTTGAGTTGATAGCCTAAAGTGCGGCAATGGCGATGCGCCCAAACCAGAACCGACAACCCCATGCTGTCGATCAGGCTAACCTGACTAAGATCCAACAAGAAATGCCCCGGTTTCTCGGTGAGAATTTGGCTTAGCTCTTTCCGTACCTCGCGGGCAATCGCGGCGTTGAGCCTTTCACTGTGCAATTTCACAACCGTAACAGGGGATCCCTTGTGGCTGAGCTGGATGAAGACATCCATGAAAAGCCCGTCAGGTTTGAGGGGGGATGGGCACAGGCACGATGCAACCAGACTGATTTTGAATTGCTAAATCACCATGAGTATGAGTTTGTCCTCCCTGGGCTTCTCTTGCAAGCATTCTTGGACACTTTTCCCTTACAGGTTAGAACTGGCATGAACGGGATCCCTGCTTGGGCTGGAGATGCTGCCGCCCTGAGTCTATTGGTTATGCAAGTGCCGATGCTGGCGGTGCTGCTGGCGCGGCTGCTGCCCTCTTTGCGGCGCCCTTCCCCTCTGCCTCCCGGTCAGCCTGGGATCCCTTTGCAGCCGGGCTTGGTCAGCGTGTTGCTGCCTACTCTCAACGAAGCGGAACGCATCGATCCCTGCCTAGAAGGATTACACCAACAGAGCTCCGTCCTGCGGGAGGTGCTGGTGGTGGACAGCCGCTCCCAAGATGACACCCCCGAAAAGGTGCTGAAGATGGCTGAGCGGGATCCGCGCTTCCGTCTGGTAACCGACGATCCCTTGCCCAGCGGATGGGTGGGGCGCCCCTGGGCCTTGCACTATGGATTTCTCCAGTCGGATCCGGCCTCTGAGTGGATCCTGGGCATTGATGCCGATACCCGTCCCCAGCCAGGATTGGTGGAGCGCCTGCTGGAAACCGCCCAGGCCCAAAGGCTCGACCTGATCACCCTGGCACCGCAGTTTATCCTGCAGCACTGGGGGGAAGGCTGGCTGCAGCCGGCTCTTTTGGTGACCCTGATCTACCGCTACGGGGCCGCCGGAGACACCGCCACCCTGCCGGAACGGACAATGGCCAATGGGCAATGTATGCTAGTGCGCCGGTCGGTGCTGGAAGCGATGAATGGCTACACAGTGGCGCGGGCTTCATTTTGTGACGATGTGACCCTGGTGCGGCAGATTGCGGCAGCCGGCTTTAAAGTAGCTTTTTACGACGGTCGGCACCTGCTCAAGGTGCGCATGTACACTTCTTTTGGCGAAACTTGGCGAGAGTGGGGCCGATCCCTCGATTTGAAAGATGCCACCCCTGTGGCCCAGTTGTGGGGGGATATAGCTCTCCTCGTCCTCACCCAAGGGATCCCTGGGCCGGTGGTTGTAGGGCTGTTGGGCAAAGCCGGGATGGGGTTTCCCTTTTCCCTGACGGAGCAGGTGCTGCTGGGGCTTAACCTAGGCTTACTGATTCTGCGCTTAGGTGTACTGCTGGGCATTCGCGGCTCCTATCAGGATCCCCCTTGGACGTTCTGGATGTCGCCTCTGGCGGATCCCTTGGCCGTTCTGCGGATAATCCTATCTGCCCTCAGCCGGCCCCGCTCTTGGCGCGGGCGCACCTACTAGGAGAGCCCTCAATCGGCTATTGCCTCGGGATCCACGCCCAACTCCCGCAATTTCGCGGCTAGGCGCTGCTGTTCCAGACGGGCCTGTTCGAGGGCTGCTTCTGCCGCTTCGGCCCGCTGCCGTTCCTGTTCAGCCCGCTGCCGCTCCTGTTCGGCCCGCTGCCGCTCCTGCTCTATATGTTCACTCCCCCACAGCAGCAAACTCCCATCGGCAGTCCACCACCGCAACCAGTTGGCTTTGGTCTCGGCTTTTTGTCCCCGCCACACCCCCAAAAACAAGCCAATCTCCGGGATCCAGTAGCGACGGTTTTCATCCGCCGATACAGGGGTATAGCGGCCATTCTCCAGGCGGTAGACATCCAGCTCACCGGTTTTGGGATGAAAGATTACATAGACAGGCACCTGCAAAATGCGCTCGTAGAAATACCATTTTCCATAGGGATAGTGGGGATTGATGGAGTACTCGCCGCCCTCGGTTTCGGAGATGAATTCCATCACAATCGCCGGGGGATCCCCTTCTAAGTGTGGGGTATAGCTGCGGCGGATCTCTCCTTCGGGAATCGGCTGTACTGCGGGCACATAAACCCAGTCGGGGGCTTTCACCACCACCTTGTCCCCGACAGTGCTGCAAAGGCCAAAGTTGGAGGCGATCAAAGCCTGGGCAGGGATCATCTGAGCGAGTTCCAATGCCTCACGCAGAGCAGCAGCCAAAAGGGGCTGTAAGGTGCTTTCCACAGGCTCATCCGGCAAGGGAAAGTCTTCCGGCAGTTTTTCCCATCGAATGGGAGGTAGGGGCGGGGTGAGCCGAACAGGAGAGAGGGTCATGGCTTAGGATACTCATGGTGATAAGGTACATGAATGCCTTTTGAATAACTCAAAGCACTTGCTGATATCAACCCCAGGCAATTCCACAAGGCTGTTGCAGGCTAGGACGGATTCAGTCATCTCGACTGCCAATCCATACGGTTGAGATATGCTTGGGGGCAATGAGCAAGTTTTTCGGCGTCTTCCTTGGATTCAGCAAGAGAGCGTATGCCAGAGCCTGAACCCTCTTCTGCCCACATTCTGGTGATCGAAGATGAAGCTAAGCTGGCTCGTTTTGTGGAAACGGAGCTGACCTGTGAGGGATATCGAGTCAGCGTAGCCAGCGATGGCATGGCCGGGTTGAGGGCAGCCTGCGACCAAAACCCCGACTTGGTGCTGTTGGACTGGATGTTGCCCGGCATCTCAGGTTTGGAAATTTGTCGGCGACTGCGCTCAACGGGCAACCGCGTGCCGGTGGTGTTGATGACCGCCAGAGATGAGGTGGCGGATCGAGCAGCGGGGTTGGATGCCGGGGCGGATGATTACGTGGTCAAACCCTTCAGCATTCAGGAGCTGCTGGCTCGGATACGGATCTATTTGCGGCAGCCAAGGCGATCCCGCGACGGCCAGTTGGTGTTCATGGATCTGATTCTGGATCCCGTAACGCGGGAGGTAACCCGGGGAGAGCGACAGGTGGAGCTGACGGCCAAAGAATACGACCTGCTGCGCTACTTGATGGAACACCCTCGACAGGTGCTCACCCGCCAGCAGATTTTGGAGCATGTGTGGGGGCTGGACTACATGGGCGACTCCAACATCATCGAGGTCTACATTCGCTATTTGCGCCTCAAGATCGAAGGCCAAGGGGAAAAGCGCCTCATCCAGACCGTGCGTGGGGTGGGCTACGTGCTGCGGGAGTAGGGGTATGGGGATCCAAAACCCCCCAGTGGAATCTTGCCTGTGAGGTTAGTTGAATTGAGGGATTTTGGGGTGCAGAGCGTGTTGTTGATGAACCTATGGAGTGCAGGGCTGTTGGGTCTCACCTTCAGCTCACCTGGAGAATTTGTCTTCCGTTTTCCCCCTGGCACCCCGCTGGTGGGAGGGCTGGGCCTGCGCTGGTATGGCCTATTGATGGCAGTGGCCGTGTTGGTCGGCTTGATCTTGACCAAAGCACTGGCCGAATCCCGTCATTTGGAGAAAGAACCCGGCAAAGCCGGCGAACGGGTGGAGCTACTGGCCCTGTGGCTGGTGGTGTCTGGGTTTCTGGGGGCCAGACTCTACTACGTCATCACCCATTGGTCAGAGTTCAGAGATAACCCCCTCTCGGCCTTCGCCATTTGGCAGGGGGGCCTCATCATCCATGGCGGGGTGCTGGCCGGTGCTCTGGCTCTCTACTTCTATTGCCGCGCCACCGGGATCCACGGCTGGAAGTATGCCGATGTTCTCACCCCTGGGTTAATTTTGGGCCAAGCCATTGGGCGCTGGGGCAACTTTTTCAATTCCGAGGCCTATGGTGCCCCTATTCCCCCGGACAGCCCTTGGCCGCTGCGGGTGTACATTCCTCCCCAAGCTCGCGAGCCGGAATACAGCCAGTTTGAGTTTTTCCACCCGATCTTTTTCTACGAGAGCATCCTCAATCTGGCCCTGTTTGCTCTGTTGATGGGGATGTTCTGGCGATTCCCCAAGCTTAAAGATGGCACTTGGGTTTGGACGTATGTGGTCGGCTACAGCTTGATTCGCATCCCTTACGAAATCTTGCGCGTGTCGGCGGTGGCCTATCTGCCGGGAACTGCCATCAAGGCTGCCTACGTGGCCAGCGCCTTGGGCCTAGTGCTTGGGATCGGCATGCTGATCTACATGTACCGGCTGCGCTTCGACCCCGATTTGGAACAACTGGCAGCGTGGTTATCGGAGCAAGCGGGATTAGCGCCAGAAGCAGCCCAAAACCTTCTGGAACGGGCTTGGGCTATTCAACAGAGACATCGCCGCGCCGACCTGTTGGATCGTGTCACCCTCGCCATGCCCCACTTTCCCGGCACCCTTGCCCCTCACCTGTCTCTTGGCCAACGGGAGCTGCTCATGCGGCAACTGTTTTGTCGCCTGGAAGGCAGGGATCCCTCTGAGGAAGGGCTGGCCCAAGCCAGTTAGTGCCGTGGCCATCAGCCTGAATCAGGGTCATTCCCTCACCCCCAAGGAGAAAGCAGGGCCAGGGAGCAAAACCTTTAGGCCAGCAGACCTCGGGCCAGCAAACCCGCCCCCCCTCCCATCAACACCAACAGCCAAGTGGGCTGGCGAAAGCGCATCAAGGCAATGAAGGCCGCTACCCCGATCCCCAAAGCCACCAGCGAAGCGGGAGTTGTTTGTTGTAGCAGCGCATTTTGGGCCAAGGGCACTGTAGCCGCAGCAACAGCCCCCAGGGCCGTTGGGGTAATTGCCTGCAGGGATCCCTTCACCCAAGCATTGTGCCGTATGCGCAACAGAACCGGAGCTGCCAGCAAAATAAAGGCAAAAGAAGGGGCAAAGATGGCCACTGTTGCCGTCAGGGCCCCCAGCACCCCTGCCACCTTGTAGCCGATAAAGGCTGCCGTCAGCACCACCGGGCCAGGAGTAAATTGCCCAATGGCCACCCCATCCAAGAACTCTGTCGGCGTCAACCAGCCCAACTGATCCACCACCTCGTCGGCGATGAAGGGGATGATCACCAGCCCTCCCCCGAAGATGGCGCCGCCTACTTTCAGGAAAAACAAGGTCAAAGGCCAGAAATAGGCACCAATCCGCTCCAGACCCCAAAAGCTGCTCAGGATAAGGGTTTCCGGTGGAACCGTGGCCACTACCGTCTGGGCCAACGTCAATACTGGCCAAGGGAGTAAAATCGGGATCCCCGATAGTGGGCCTTTTTTGGGCCCATACAGCAGCAGCCCCACCAGAGCCGCCAGCCCGAACAGCAACAGGATATTCACCCCCCCAATCAGCAGCAGGGCAAAGGCTGCCACCGCGATCAGCCCCCGGCTCCAATCCTTCACAGCTTTACGGCCCAGTTTCCAGCAAAAGGCTAGGATAATGGCGATCACCACCGGGGCCACCCCAAAAAACATCCCCTCTAGCTGCGGCACCCCCTGAAAGCGAAAGTAAAGCCAAGAAAAAATCACCTCGATCACAAAAGCAGGGGCAATGAAGCAAATCCCCGCCAGCACCGCCCCCAACCAGCCTGCCCGCACATAGCCGACATAGATCCCCATCTGGGTAGAAGCTGGCCCTGGCAACATTTCACATAGGCCCACCCCTTCGGTAAATTGTTCCTGGCTCATCCAGCCCCGCCGGATCACCGCCTCATCGTGTTGCATGGCGATGTGGGCTTGGGGGCCGCCGAAACCCAGGGATCCCAGCCGCAGGAATACCACGGCAATCTCTTTCAGGCGCGTTGAAAGGGAGGGCAAGTTGTCGGGGGCGTTTTCCGGCCTGGGGAACTGACCGGGAGCAGACTCAGAAGACATGGGCAAAGCCCGGCAAGACAACCCCGCCTATCCTGCCATCTGTCCGGGATCCCTTCAAGAGGACAACACTCGCCCGTTTATCCTTTCACCCAAACTGCCCCCTCAGGTCTTCAGGCTTCGCAACCACTCTTCCAGAGCGCGGATCGGCGCGGGATCCCGGTAGACGCGATCTTGACGTGCTTTCACCTGCTGGCCCATTTGCTCTCGCCACTCTGGATCCAAGCCCAACCGACTGGCAATCTGGACGTATTCATCGAGGTTATGAGCGATGGTATCGAGAATCCCCATCTGCTGCAGGATGGCGTAGGTGTGGCGGCCCCGCATCAGGGATCCCGGCAGGGTGACGATGGGCAGCCCGTGGGGCAGGGCTTCCAGGGTGGTGTTGCCCCCTGACCAGCCGAGGCTATCCAGGTAAATATCCCCCAGGGCATTGTAGGCCGCATATTCTGCGGGGGAGAGTTCTGGTAAGAGCACCACATACTCTTCAGCGGCCAGGTCATAGGCTTGAAAGGCCCGCCGCATCCGTTGCCAAAAGCGCTCGCGGATCCCTTGGGAGAGGCGGCCCCGCAAAAATAGAAATTGACACTTCCCCACTTCCCGGGCGATGCGGGGGAACACCTCGTCGTACTGAGGTAAGTACTTGAATAGGGATTGGGCGCAGAGGTAAAGCACCCTGTCGGGATCCACCCCCCAAGCTTGCCAGTCCACAGGGGCGGGGTCAACTTCTAGGGGAATATAGTAGGTGCCGATGCCAGGCAGGGGCAGGAGCTGCTCGGTGTAATGGCCGGCCCCGTCCGGCGGCTCCATCAGCTCGCTGCTGAGAAAAACGTCTATTGTCGGCAGGCCAGAAGTTTGCGGGTGGCCCCAGGCCATCGCCTGTACCGGCGCCTAGCGGAGGGCGGCCAGTTGGGCACAGACCGGGTCAATGCCCACTTCCGGGTAGAGGAGCACATCCAGCTGTGCCTCTCGAATAGCCGCTTGCCATTCTTCTATGCTGCGGGATCCGGCCACAAAGTGCTCAAAACGAGGGGGCAGGGAGCACGTGACCTCATCTTGGATGACCGAGGTGTGGAAGCCGTAGAGGGCCACTTGAGCACGATCCAGGGCTTCTACCCAGCCGCGAGTCAGGATCTTCCAAACGGAGTGATCCCGAAACAGGCCGGAGACAATGCCCACCCGCACTCGGCCAGGATGTCGCTGCCAGAGGACGGAGGGCTGGGGATAGCGGGCCGCCATCACGTCCCTCACCAAGGATCTGTAGAGCTGCTGCAGATCGCGGTCGTTCTGGCCTTGGTAGGGCAAAAAGAAGGGTTGGACGGAGCCGATCCCGGCAGCTGCTCGCTCCAGGGTTTCGGGATCCCGCGGCAGGTGTTCCCAGCGGCCCTTCACCTGTTGTAGGGCTTGGCGGTAGCGCTCCCGAGCCACGGAAACTTGGTCTGCCGAGGCGTACAGCAAGGGCAACTGGCTAACACACCACCCCAGGGCCGCGGCCAAGTTGGCGGGATCCGCTTGCCAGAGTTGGTAGAACAGCTCCGCCGCTTCCTCCTCCCGGCCACAATCCCGCAGCAGGATGGCCAGGGTGTAGGCGGCATCGGCAAAGTCCGGCTGCAGCTCCAGGGCCTGTCCCAAGGGGACAAGGGCCGCCTCCAAATCCCCCTGCTGCCGCAGCACCAGCCCCAGCTGGTACAAAACTTCTGGATCCGGCCCCCCCTGCTCTAGGGCCAGTTGCAGGTGAGTTTTCGCCTCCGCCAGCCGCCCCGCCTGCTTGAGAACAATTCCCAAATTAAAGTGGGCGTCGGGAAACCAGGGCTGGTGGGCAAGGGCCTGCCGGATCAGGGCAATCGCGTCGTCCAGGGATCCCTGTTGCTGCCGACAGACCCCCAAGAGGTGCAGCGCCTCCGGGTGAGTGGGCTGGGCTTGCAGCACCTGCTGGTAAAGCGAGACAGCCTGTGGCCATTGCCCCGCTTGGTGATGGCGAACGGCCTGGGCCAACAGACGCTGCAGATGCTCTCCTTTGCCCTTTCCAGCTCTGCCTAGGCCAAAGCCTTTCCCCGGTCCAGACACAGTGAGCTCCTCTCGCCGGCGGATCCTGGGCCTCTACCCCATCAGCCGTTGGGGAAATTGAGAAAGCCCGCCAAAGCCGGGGCAATCGGCAGCAGGGTCATGACCATCAAAAAGAGGGCCAGCAAAGCCAAAGCATCCCGCTGACCGTCGGTTTCAGTAATCTCATCCTGCGGTGGACGCTCTGGCTCGCGGGCGATGAACAGGATCAGCAGCGCCCAGTAGAGGGCCAAGACGTTGCTGATGGCCGCCACCGCCAAGGCAATCAGGGTAATGAAGGTGGCGCGGGCCGCCGTCTTCCGCCCGTACACCGCCTGCACAATGCGACCCCCGTCCAGCTGCCCTGCCGGCAGCAGGCTCAAGGCGGTGATTGCCAGGCCAATCCAGCCCACGGCAACAAAAGGATGAATGGGAACCAGCTCCGCCTGCAACTGGGATCCCAGCACCAGCCGGGCCAGAGTGCCCACTAGGATGGAGCTGCGGAATATCTCGGTAGGCACATACAGCCCTCCTGAGCCGGATAGCTTCAGGCCAGCCAAGAGCACCAGCAGCGACAGGATCCCGCTCGCCGCCGGGCCAGCAAAGGCAATGTCGAACAAAGCCTTGCGGTTGGGCACCGGCGATTGGATGCGGTTCAGGGATCCCAGCGTGCCAATGCCCAAGCTGGGGATAACAAAGGCAGGGCTGAGGCGCACCCCGTACTTGCCCGCCATCCAGCGGTGTCCGGTCTCGTGCACCAGCAAGATGGCGAAGATCCCGGCTGCCACCGGCAGGGCTTCCACCCAGCGCCCCGGCGCATCCAACAGCCGGAAGCCCAAGAGATTGGCCCCCACCTCCAACGTGGCGACGAAGCTGAAGACCAGCAACGCCCCCGCCAGGATCTGCGCCCCCACGGAAGCGCGGTAATTGACGATGGGATCCGGCAAGACCACCACCGCCGGCTTTTCCGCCGGATCCTCCACCAAAAAGAGCTGGTAGCGACTGCCCACCTGCTCTTTGAGCTTCTCCACCAGCAGGGGTACCACCACCTCCGCCTCCTGGCGCAGGTTGCCCTTAAAAATCGCCCCTTCCCCATAGGGGACGGTCTCGGTGACGAAAAAGGTATCGAGGCCGAAAATAGACTGAATGGCCTGCAGATCCTCAGCCGAGATCCGCTGCAGAACCGCAGGCGCTTCCAAAGGCGCCTCCCCTGCCGAAGGGGCTTCCCCCTGCTCTTCCAGACGAGCCAACTGCTCGCGACGGGCCTGCAGCTCCTGCTGGGCCAACTGGCGGGTCTTGCGCCCCACAGCAATGTAAAGCCCTGTAAAGACCAACAGCAACACCAGGAAGCCTGCAAAATTGAGGTAGATCCCCAGCAGCAGCAGCCCCAGGAAAACCACCCACGGCAACAAGAGCAGGGATCCCTGTAACCACACCCAAACGGCTAAGGATCCCCGCCGACGGGCTCTCCAGAAGCCCCAACCCAAAAAGGCCAGCGTTCCCAGCAAAAAGAGCGGCGTAATCTCAGCGGCAATGTTCATGGCTGACCTATGAGGCTGTACGGGTACCAAGCTGAGGGCAAGACGGCTCAAGCAGAAACAGCCGTTCCTTCAAAACGGGGCTCCGGCTGCTCCCACAGGTAGAAGCCAGCTTTCCGAGGTTTCAGGAGGAACAGCCGCAAAAACTGATAGAAGTTATCCAAGTAGAGGGGCAGCTTGCGCAAACCCTTGAAGGGGCCGGATCCCCGGGCAATCTCCCTCAGCTTAGCGTTGTTGGCCACGCACTTTTGCAGCCGCCGCACAAACTCAGGGTTTTCCACATCCAACACCACCGGGAACACCTTGGCCGCCTCGCGGTTGGTCTTGTAGATCACCTCCATGTCATAAGCATGGGGATCCAGCCCGATGAGGCGGTAGAAATCCGGGCGCTCTCCCACATCGTTGAGGTACATAGTGGCGAACACCGACAGCAAGAAGAAGCGGCACCACAGCTTGGCCACCCATCCCTTGAGTAGCCGCGGCTGGCTTAGGAGCATGAGCGCGAAGAAATCGCCGTGGCGGTTCTCGTCCTGGCACCAGTTCTTGAAGAAGTTGAAGATCGGGTAAACGCGATCCTCGGGGTGGGCCTCCAGGTGGCGGTAGATGAGAATGTAGCGCCAGTAGCCAATCTTCTCCGAGAGATAGGTGGCATAGAAGATGAAACGCGGCGCGAAATAGGTGTAAGACTTGTGCTTAGTGAGAAAGCTCAGGTCGAAGGCCATGTTGAAGTCGCCCATAGCCCGGTTCAGAAAGCCGGCATGGCGGGCCTCATCGCGGCTCATCAGGGCAAAGCACTCGGCCAAAACGGGGTTGGTCTCTTTTAGCTTGCGCGACAGCTCCTTGTAGAGGAGAAAACCGGAGAACTCGGCTGTACAGGAGCGCTCCAAGAACTCCACAAACAACCGGCGCGCCTGCGGATCCAGGCGGCTTTCCCAGTCTTGGTTGAACTCCTCACCCCGGACGAAGTGATGGCGGTTGTAGTCGGCGCGAAACTCCTGCAGGATGGCCCGGAAATCGGCCTCTCGATCCCCTAAGCCCATTTTGCCGATGGCCTCGAAATCGGTGGTGTAGAAGCGCGGCGTCAGGATGGTCTCGGTGGGCACTCGCGCTTGAGTTTGAGCAGCTTGCAAACTGGGACTCATAGTGATTTAAAGCGGATGAAAAGGCCAGGTATACTCTCGCAGTTTACCAGCCTCTCTGGCCGTCGTGGGGATAAGAAGTGTTACCGGCAGGCTCTGAGAGATCCTTAAGACTCCACTGCCAGCGGCTGGGATCGCAAGGGATCCGTCAGCTCGCTGCCCTCCTCCGAAGGCGGGATCACCTGCCAAAACAGAGGCAAATAGGATTCCCAATTTTGCAGAATGCGCTCCGCTTTGGGGGAATGGGTGCGGCGATAGTGCTCTTGGATCAGGCTCTTCAGTTGTGCCTCTGCTGCTGCTGTCTGCACCCGCTGAATGCGCACGATCTCCCCGTTGACCTTGGCGGGGAAGTTGCCCTCCTCATCCAGCACATAGGCCAGGCCGCCGGTCATCCCCGCTCCCAGGTTGCGGCCCACCCGCCCCAGCACCACCACCACCCCACCGGTCATGTACTCGCAGCAGTGGTCGCCGGATCCCTCGATCACCGCCTGCGCTCCCGAGTTGCGCACCGCAAAGCGTTCCCCCGCCTGGCCGTTGGCAAACAGGGATCCGCCCGTGGCCCCGTACAAACAGGTGTTGCCCAGGATTACATTTTCCGCCGGATCGCGGGGCGCCTCAGGGGGAGCCAGGATGACGATCTCGCCGCCACACATGCTCTTGCCCACGTAGTCATTCGCTTCTCCTGTCAGGGTCAGGCGCATCCCCGCCAGCGTAAAAGCGCCAAAGCTCTGGCCGGCGCTGCCGACAAAGCGCAGATCCAACTGCCCCCCCTGTTGGGCGAAGCCGGTATCTCCGTACAAGCGGGCCAAGGTTCCGGCAATGCGCCCGCCTACGCAGCGGTCGGTGTTGGCGATAGGGATCTCCACCGTGGCCGTGCCGCAGGTTTCCACCGCCTTCTGCACCTCCGGCTGAGCCAGGATCTGCTCATCCAGCACCGGGCCGTTGGAATGCACCGGCTCATGCTCCAACCAGTCGGGCAGGGTGTTGGGATCAAAACCGGGGGGAGTTCGCAGCAGACACTCCAAGTTCAAGGATGGGGTCTTCTGCAGAACGGCATCGGCCCGCGGACAGAGCAGATCCACCCGTCCAATCACCTCCTTCAGAGAGCGGTAGCCCAGTTGCGCTAAGACTTGGCGCACCTCCTCCGCCACAAAGGTGAAGAAGGTCACCACGTGATCTGGCGTGCCGGGGAAGCGCTTGCGCAACTCCTCCTTCTGGCTGGTCACTCCCACAGGGCAGTTGTTGGTGTGGCACACCCGCGCCATGATGCACCCCTCCGCAATCATGGCCACCGTGCCAAAGCCAAACTCTTCTGCCCCCAGCATGGCCGCCATCACCACTTCCCAACCCGTGCGAATGCCGCCATCCACCCGCAGGATGGAGCGCTGCCGTAGGCCGTTTTCCAGCAGGGTATGATGCACCTCCACCAGGCCCAACTCCCAAGGTGCCCCGGCATGTTTGATGGAGCTCAAGGGGGAAGCCCCTGTGCCCCCTTCATGGCCGGAGATTTGGATGATGTCGGCGTTGGCCTTGGCTACTCCTGCCGCCACCGTGCCGATGCCCACCTCCGCCACCAGCTTCACCGACACCTGTGCCTGGGGGTTTACCTGGTGCAAGTCGAAGATCAACTGCGCCAGATCCTCGATGGAGTAGATGTCGTGGTGGGGCGGCGGCGAGATCAAGGTCACCCCCGGCTTGGAGCGGCGCAGCTTGGCGATGTAGGGGCTGACCTTTTTGCCCGGCAGTTGCCCCCCCTCGCCCGGCTTGGCCCCCTGGGCAATTTTGATCTCAATTTGCCGCGCGTTGAGCAAATACTCCGGTGTCACGCCAAAGCGGCCCGAGGCCACCTGCTTCACCGCCGAGCTGGCGTTGTCCCCCATCCGCAGTCCCTTCAGGTGGGGAAAGCGGGCCGAGGTGCCATCCGGGCCTACATCGGTGATGGGGAGGTATCGTTCTGGATCTTCCCCGCCTTCACCGGAGTTGGACTTGCCGCCGATGCGGTTCATGGCAATGGCCAGGGTCTCGTGAGCCTCGCGGCTGAGGGCCCCCAAGGACATCCCACCTGTGGCAAAGCGTTTGAAAATCTCCGACACCGGTTCCACTTCCTCCAAGGGAATGGGATCCCGGTCGCTGCGGAAATCCAGCAGGTCTCGCAACGCGGTGGGGGTGCGGCTGCGCAGGTGCGCCCTGTAGATCTCATAGTGGGCAGGCTGGCCCGATTCGATGGCCTTGTGCAGCAGCTTGGCCATTTCTGGACTGTTGATGTGGTATTCGCCTTTGGGCCGCGCCTGGATAAAGCCAAAGTTCTCCAGCTTTTTCGAGGTGAGTTCGGGAAAGGCCCGCTGGTGATTCACCATGCCCTCGCGGGCCAGATCCGCCAGCGTCATGCCTCCCACCCGCGACACCGTGCCGCGGAAGGCCAGATCGATCACCTCTTGGCTCAGGCCAATGGCCTCGAAAATCTGCGCTCCGTGGTAGCTGGAGAGCAGAGAAATGCCCATTTTGGAAAGAATCTTGAGCAGCCCTGCCTCAATGGCGGCGCGGTACTTCAGTTGCACCTCGGCCAGGGAAAGCTGGGGCAACTTGCCGGCAGCCATCTGGGTTTGCGTCTTGGGCTTGTGCCACCACTGCCGCACAGCTTCATAGGCCAGATAAGGACAAACGGCGCTGGCCCCGTAGCCGATCAAGCAGGCAAAGTGGTGGGTGCTCCAGCATTGGGCAGTCTCCACCACCAGGGAAGCGCGTAGGCGCAGCCCCTCCTGGATGAGGTGATGGTGGATGGCGCCCACCGCCAACAGAGGTGGGATCAGAGCCTGCTCGGCATCAAGGCCGCGATCCGAGAGGATTAAAATCTCAGCTCCCCCCCGCACTGCCTGAGCCGCCTGCTGGCAGAGGGCCCGTACCTGGACCTCCAGTCCTTCTGGGCCGGCAGCCACCGGATAGAGAATCGGGAGCGTGTGGCAGGGAAAAGGGGTATGCTGCAGAGCGGCCAGCTCCGCTTCGTTGAGCACCGGACTGCGCAACTGCAACAGGCGGGCATGCTCAGGGCGGATCTCCAGCAGGTTGCCCTTGGATCCCAGATACACATCCAAAGACATCACCAGGCTCTCCCGCAGGGGATCGATGGCGGGGTTGGTGACCTGGGCAAAGCGCTGCTTGAAATAGTCGTAGAGGGGATGAGGCTGGGTGGACAGCACAGCCAGCGGCGCATCGTCCCCCATGCTGAAGGTGGGCTCCTTGCCCGTAGCCGCCATCTCCTCGATGATCATCTCCACATCTTCCGAGGAGTAGCCGAAGGCAGTTTGGGCTTGGAGCAGTTGTTCTTCCGAGAGGTGAGGGGTATTTTCAAAGCCCTGGGTGCTGAGCTGAACGCGATGGGCTTTGAGCCATTCGCCGTAGGGGTGCTGGGCTGCCACCTGGGTTTTGATCTCCCAGTTTTTGCAGATTTGCCCGCTCTGCAGATCCACCGTCAGCATCTGCCCCGGGCCTAGCCGCCCTTTTTCCAAAATGTCGGTCTCCGGCAGAGGAACCACGCCAGCTTCCGAGGCCACCACCAGCAGACCATCGCGGCTGCGAGCGTAGCGGGCTGGGCGCAGGCCATTGCGATCCAACGTGGCCCCGATGGTTTTGCCGTCGCAGAAAACCACCATCGCC
>NZ_JANSIO010000061.1:0-6666 GCF_047462195.1 Synechococcus sp. R3-13
ACAGTGCGGGGCTCCTGCGATTTCTAGCTGAGTTGCCTGAATGGCAGAGGAAATCCGTCAAGCAGATCCTTGCACCTGGAGTTAATCTGGAAGCCGTGGCGCTTCCGTTCCTGTCTCGAGGTCTGGCCTTAGTGTGGGCGGTTTATCCCGGAGGCTTATGTACACCAATCCCGATGAAGTCTTCCGCAAAGATGTCTGGTTGGCCCTCTTCACCTGGGGGATCCTAGAGTTGGCTTGTTTCGTGATTATCCCCTTTACCGGAGCCTACGCATTCTCGCAAGTGGAAGCTTGGCTGTGGCCCTCTTTGGTTTTGGGGCCGGTGGGGGCGGTGGTGGTGGCTTTTTGTTCTAAAGTGGTGCTGGCTGCCAACAACATCCCGGATCCCAGGAGAAAACAAGCCCAGCGGCAAGTGGCTCAGGTGGTCAGTCTTTTTGGCTTTCTGGGCTTGGCATTGCCCCTCCTTCTGGCAGGATGGGTATTTGGCCGAGAGATTTTGACGACCGACTGGCAGAATAAGTTCACCAACACCAATAAGTAGAAGCTAATCTCCGACGCCCTTGCCCTCTGGGGTCGCGTCGCCCCGTCAGCGTTGCGGTTCCTCTGCACAGGCCTAGCAAGAGCGCTGCGGAACACGATACATTGGGATGCAATCACGTCAGCGTTGCGCAGCAGTCGTGCTCTGGCTTTCGTAAATCCCCGGTTTTGACGGGGATCCCATCTTCTCTGCGGATTCTTGCCTGCAGCATTGCGGGAAGGTATTTCGGATGGCTAACTACCCGATGCGAGGCCGTTCTTCTCCTGCTTCTGGCGGTTTTCCCTTGGGCACCTTGGTGGTGGTGAGTGTCTCGGTTGGGGCTCTGGCCGCCTTGGCTTGGCAGTTGTGGCAGCTCGTCGCCCCCATGTTGGCCCCCCCTGCCCCGCCTCAATTTCCGCAGGCGGTGCGCTTGGATCCCTTGCCCCGCCCAGCCAGTTTTCCCTCTCCCCCCTCTGGCCCTGCTGCAGGCACTGTTGACCCTGAGGGATTTCCCCCTGGCAGCCGTGGGCGGGTGATCGAGCCCATTGGCCTGGCCATCCGCAGCCAGCCCTCTGTTGATGGAGCCTACCAAGGGGGAATTGTAGTGGGGGAAACGGTGACGGTGTTGGAGTACAGCGCCGATGGCCGTTGGCAGCGGGTGCGGCGGGAGCTGAATGGACAGGAGGGCTGGGTGCGCGCCGGCAATTTGGGCCCTGTGGATGGTGTTTCAGCCTCAACTTCTCCAGCTCCCACGGTTGAACCCAACCCTGAATCAACTCCTTTGCCGGCTCGACCCCCCATGGTGGCAGTAGGTGGGCAGGGACGGGTGATTGAGCCGATTGGCTTGGCGCTGCGGGCCACTCCAGAGCGGGAGGGAACCTACATTGGTGGTGTGCCCATGAACGAGGTGGTGATGGTGCTGGGCCTCAGCGAAGATGGCCGTTGGCAGCGCATTCGCCGTCAGAATGGGCAGGAAGGTTGGGTGCGGGCGGGGAATCTGGCGCAGGAG
Source organism: Synechococcus sp. R3-13 (assembly GCF_047462195.1). Classification (NCBI taxonomy): domain Bacteria; kingdom Bacillati; phylum Cyanobacteriota; class Cyanophyceae; order Synechococcales; family Synechococcaceae; genus Synechococcus; species Synechococcus sp. R3-13. The sequence continues at coordinate 1,524 of NZ_JANSIO010000061.1, forward strand.
TAGCCCTTGCCATAGGCATAGCCCTACAGATGCCCTGGTGGGGGATTGTAACACCAGGGAAGCCTGTGTTTCGCTAGAGCAGTGCCGTTTGCGTCATCGGGACCGAGTCCTTGGCAGGGGAACTGGTGAAACACACTCCATTTCGGCTTGGTGCTTCAACAAGGGATCCCTGGGGCAAGGGGTTAGCTTTACCCTTTCTGGCCCTTGGGTTGGCCTTCTCTCTAGGCGCCTGCCGACCGGCTTCTAACGCTGGAGCGGAAAAGGTCAGGCAGGAAGCACCCCTAGCCCAAGCAAAGGCAGAGATGGGTACTCTGGAGTTTTGGGCCAACGGCGAGGACTTCATTCGGGAGGGGTTTGTCTCCAAAGACGGCTGGGAACTGAGCTTTGAGCACGTGTACGTGACGCTGGCGGACATAACCGCCTACCAAACCGATCCGCCCTTTGATCCGGAAGGAAATGCAGATTTGCTGGCACGGGCATTGGTCAGCCTCTCCGGCCCCATCACGGTTGATTTGATCACGGCTCCCCCGGCGGAGCGGGCCTTACTGGGATCCCTAGAGGCACCCCCTGGCCACTACAACGCCCTGGGGTGGCGGCTGGTGCCAGCACTGGAGGGGCCGGCAAAGGGCTATTCCCTCTGGATCGAAGGCCAAGCCCGACCGACAAAGGAAGGGGCTGGGGAGATGCCGTTTGTGCTCAAGTTCAGCCCTGAGGTGGCCTTCACCTGCGGAGAGTATGTGGGGGAGGAGCGCAAAGGCTTTGTGCGCGTCGGCCAGGTGGCAGATCTGGAGGTCACCTTCCATTTCGACCACCTGTTTGGAGATGGAAGCTTGCCCCCCAACGACAGCCTCAATCAAGCAGCTCTGGGGTTTGCCCCTTTGGTGAAGTTGGATCCTGTCTCCCTGGAGCAGCGGCTGGCCGCGTCAGCGGCGCGGAGCACTGGGGGGGGATCCGACCTTCTGGAAGTGGACTGGGGGGATCTGCAGGAGGGATCCCCTGCGGCTAAGGCCGTATTGGAGATCCTGCACCACTTGGGCCATGTGGGGGAAGGCCACTGCCGCGCTGCCTCTGGCCCTGCCCAGACAGAGTCTTCGCCCTGAAGTCTTGGCTTTTCTAAGACCGGTCGCCTGCAGAGCGTAGAGATTGTCGTCTGTCCTCAGCTAACCAATGAACCGAGTCTGGCCAAAACTTTGGATCCCTTCCTGCCGACTGAGCCTGATTGCGGCGTCGCGTCAGCGATGCGGAGCACGGTTGAGCTTGCTGGCTTTCGGCCTGCTCCTGTCTGCTCCCGCTTGGGGCCACGGGGTGGAAGCCTCTCTTCGGGCTGTTCCCGCTTTTGAGATCGAGGCCCGCTACGATTCTGGGGAACCGATGGGATCCGCCCGGGTGACGGTATTTGCGCCAACGGATCCCACTACCCCTTGGCAGGAGGGACAGACGGATGCGCGGGGACGATTTCTGCTGCAGCCGGATCCCAACCTGACGGGCCTCTGGCAGGTGCGGATTCGCCAGGCGGGGCATGGGGTGTTGGTCAACGTGCCGGTGGGCGAGGAGTTCCCTCAGACAGAAGGGATCCCCAGCGCTTCCCCACCCTTTGGGCCTTTGCAGCGGGGGGTTATGGCCGCCTGTGTCATTTGGGGCTGTCTGGGCACAGCTCTGTTCTTCTCCAGGCCCCGTCAATCTGGTTACGCAGCGGTGGAGAGCCCACCGGTTTCGGGATCTCCAGGGTCAGGAATCTCAGGCTTCCAGGCTGGCTCCTCTGCTCTGGAGTAGGACTGACCATGCACATCAGCGATGGCATTTTGCCGGCACCGCTTTGGCTAGGGGGTTATGGCATCACCGCCCTGATCACCAGCTACAGCTTGCGGCTTCTCCGTCGCGCCGGCGTTGCCGAGCAATGTCCTTGGTGGGAACGGGATCCCCGCCATATTGCTACGCAACGCTGTCGCGACCAGTTGCCCAAAGCGGCTTTGCTCACGGCTGTCTTTTTTGTGGCCTCTTCGATTCACCTGCCCTTTCCCCCGGCCAGCCTGCATCTGGTGCTGAACGGGTTGATGGGTCTGATGTTGGGGGCTTTGGCCTATCCGGCGATTGTAGTGGGCTTGTTTTTTCAGGCGGTGGCCTTTGGCCATGGGGGCCTGACCACATTGGGCATCAACGCCGCCATTATGGGGATCCCGGCGCTCCTGGCCGGTGGGATTTTTCGGGCAGGCCGTCGGGTGATGGGGGCCGGAGTGTCTGCCTTCTTGGCGGGAGCTGTGGGGGTGGGTCTAGCAGTGCTGTTGTTTTACGGGGTGGTCATGGCTGCTGTGGTTGACGCTGGCAGCGGGATCCTCTCCACAGAAGCCGGTCGCCTGGCTCTTGGGAGCTTGGTGGTGGCCCACATCCCCCTGATGGTGGTGGAGGGGTTGTTCGCCAGTTGGGTGGTGCTGTTTTTGCAGCGGGTACAACCGGCGCTGCTGGGAGAGTATGGCAAGAGATGAAGCCGGCTCAGGGATCCCTTGCTGCTGGCGCGGTCAACAATCCCATCCTCACCCCTCCAAACCCCTTTCCTGGCTGCACCGGTGGCAACCTCTGCCCAAGGTGCTGGGCCTGATGGCGCTGATGGCGGCTTTCGCCTCGGTGAGGTGCCTGGCCCTCTTGCCGCTCATCTGGGCGCTGGTGGCTGGACTGTGGAGCCTGTCGGGATTGCCTTGGAGCCTCGGGCTGAGGCGGCTGGCAGCCCCAGGGCTGTTGGTGGCAGGGTTGATGGGGATCCTTCCCTTCTGGGCGGGGGAAACCATCCTGTGGCGCTGGGGATCCCTGGCTCTGCGTTGGGAGGGGCTGCAGATGGCGCTTCGCATTGGGGGGAGAGGGCTGGCCCTATTTGCCCTCACGATGCTGCTGCTGGAGACCACCCCCACATCGGAACTGTTGGCAGCGTTGCGGGCCCTGGGGATCCCAGACCTCCTGCTGGAACTGGCCTGGCTCACCCAGCGCTATTTGCAGGAGGTGGCCGCTCAGTGGCAGCAGATGCAACGGGCAGCCCGGCTGAGGGGTTGGCGACCGCGGGGATCCCTGTGGCGTCCTGGGCCGTCTCTAAGACAAGATCTGCCCTTTCTGGCCGCTTCGGTGGGCACCCTGTTGGTTCGCAGCTACGAGCGCTCGCAGAGGGTTTATCAGGCTTTGCGCCTGCGGGGCTATGGACAAGCGCCTCTGTTTCCGACGGCGGCTGGCAGGGATCCCTACAGTTGGGCGGCCACCGCGTTGGCCGTGGCTACGGCTCTATTGCTCCGCAACGCTGATGCGGCCCTCAACTAGAATAGATAAGCCTCTGGCAAGCTGCCCCCTTTTTGATGCTCAGTCCATGAATGGGTTAGAAGCGACCGTCTCCAGTTTCCCATCCGTTAAGGACTCCGTCCCGCTTACGCGAACAGCGGTGCAGCGTACAAAGGCGTCGGTTGCCGTTTTACACCTGGGCTGCGAGAAAAACCGGGTGGACACCGAGCACATGCTGGGCCTGCTGGCCCAAGCGGGCTACCGGGTGGATGGGGACGAAGAGAGCGCTAACTATGTGATTGTCAACACCTGTAGCTTCATCGAGGCAGCGCGACGGGAGTCGGTCAGTACCCTGATGGAGCTGGCGGTACAAGGCAAAAAGATCATCATTGCCGGCTGCTTGGCGCAACACTTCCAAGAGGAGCTGCTGCAGGAGATCCCGGAGGCGGTGGCTATCGTGGGTACGGGCGACTATCACCAGATCGTCCAGGTGATCGAGCGGGTGGAGCGGGGAGAGCGGGTCAATGCCGTTACTTCTAGCCTGGATTACATTGCCGACGAGACCGTACCTCGCTATCGCACCACCCATGCGCCTGTGGCCTACCTACGGGTAGCCGAGGGCTGTAACTACCGCTGCTCTTTCTGCATCATCCCCCACTTGCGGGGCGACCAACGCTCTCGCTCCATCGAGTCCATCCTCCGGGAAGCAGAACAGCTGGCCGAGGAAGGAGTGCGGGAGCTGATTTTGATTTCCCAGATCACCACCCACTACGGGATCGACCTCTACGGGGAGCCGCGCTTGGCTGAGCTTATCCGCGCCCTGGGCCAGATCCCCATTCCCTGGATCCGCATGCTCTACGCCTACCCCACCGGCATCACGCCTGCAGTGGTGGAGGCCATCCAAGAAACTCCCAATTTCTTGCCTTACCTGGATTTGCCCCTACAGCACAGCCATCCTGAGATCCTCAAGGCCATGAATCGCCCCTGGCAAGGGCAGGTCAACGACCGGGTGATCGAGCGGCTGCGCCAGGCGTTGCCCAATGCCGTGCTGCGCACCAGCTTTATCGTCGGCTTTCCTGGGGAGACGGAGGAGCACTTCCAGCATCTACTAGACTTTGTCCAGCGCCATCAGTTTGACCATGTGGGGGTGTTTACCTTTTCTCCCGAAGAGGGCACCCCTGCCTACCACCTCCCCCATCAGGTTCCAGAGGCTGTCAAACAAGAGCGCCGCGCCCGTCTAATGCAACTGCAGCAAGGCATTGCCTTCCGCCGCAACCGCGAGCAGGTGGGCCGAGTGGTACCTGTACTTTTGGAGCAGGAAAACCCCAGAACCGGCGAGTGGATTGGCCGCTCCCCTCGCTTTGCCCCCGAAGTGGACGGGGTGGTGTACGTGCGTGGGGAGGGCTCTCTGGGATCCCTGGTGCCGGTGCAGATCACCCACGCCGAGCCCTATGATCTCTTCGGTTGGGTGGTGGCAGCGCCGGAGGGTTTTAGCTGGAGCGGGCGGTAGCGGTGCAAAGCACTTTGGTAGGATCTTCATCCACGGGAGAGGAGCTGGGAATGACTACCCTTGGCGGCAGCGGGACCGAGTCTTTAGATGAGCTGAAACAGGCGGCAGCCCGGGCTGCAGTTCAAAAGGTGCAATCGGGAATGGTGGTGGGGCTGGGCACGGGATCCACAGCCGCCTTTGCCGTGAGCGCCCTAGCAGAGCGGATGCAAAGCGAGGGTCTGCAGATCCTCGGTGTGCCCACCTCCGAGCGCACGGCTGAACAGGCCCGCTCCCTGGGGATCCCACTGGCTACCCTAGAAGAGCAGCCGCGCCTGGATCTGGCCATCGATGGGGCCGACGAGATTGAAGTGGGATCCCTGAACCTGATCAAAGGGG
>NZ_JANSIO010000062.1:0-2418 GCF_047462195.1 Synechococcus sp. R3-13
TGATGGGGAGCACGCCCCAGCACCTTCTCGCCTGGAGCTCGGTATCGCAGATGGGATTTGTGATTGCTGCCCCTCAATGGGCAGGTTTGTACGGTCTTGCCCATGGGTTGGCAAAGCCCTTGCTGTTTGTTGGAACAAGCGTGACCCATCCCTGGCGTTGGCCGATGCTGCTCTTGGGGACGGCTTCCCTGGCAGGGGTACCCGGCAGTTTGGGGTATGCGGCCAAGGCCCTCAGCTTGTCTGCTCTGGATCCTTGGCACGAGTGGCTGCTGGTGGGGGTTACCGTCGGCACCACGTGTTTAGGCGTGCGAGTGCTGCGGGCACCTGTTTCTCCAATGAAGGGGGCAACCACCTCTGCAACTACTTGGCAAGATAAAGTGGCACTGGTGCTTTGGGGTGGGGGCTTGCTCTGGGGCTGGCTACCGGCGGCCTATGGCGCTGACAATCTTCTCAAGGCGCTCCTCAGTTTGGGCGTTGGGATCCCCCTAGGCTGGTTTTGGGAGCGGATCCCTTTGAAGGGAGGGTCGGTGAACGAAGGGCTGGAAGCAGTGGTGGGCGGCTTGAGCATAGTGTTGGTGCTGGTTTGGGCTCTGTTAGCTGTGGGGAACTATGGGACGCTACCCTAAGTTGGGTCTATTGGAGATCGGCCTGCGCCTCTTAATTTGGTTTCTGCTGACGGGCAATCTGAGCTGGGACAATGTGGCCATCGGGGTGGCGGCAACGTTGCTGCTGCCGCGCCAGGCTTCCGCACCGGTGCAATGGCGGGATTGGGGGCGAGTGCTCCAGGAAATTCTTCTCGCCATCCCAAGAGCCTACTGGGAAGCCTTCGAGATGATCCTCAAGCCCCACACTGTTGAGGAAGTTGTATACAAACAAACCCTGCCCAACCGTTCAGCAGGGCTGGTGTTTCTGGATATCTTTTTAATTACCTTCACGCCCAAAACCATCGTGCTCAATTGCAATGCCCAAGGCACTTATGAAGTCCATGTGCTCAAGCCGCGGGAGGACGTGTGAACCTACTACTGTTTCTCCTGACCCTAACGCTGTGCTTGCCCCTGTATGCCGCTTGGCTGAAGGAAGATATTTGGCAGACGATGCTCGCCTTTGCCAGCTTGGCCACAAAGACGGCCATCCTGATTTTGGTGGTGTCGGTGGTGCGGGATGATTGGATGATCGGGATTGTGGGGGTTTTGATTTTGTCGGTGGGCAATGCGGCCTTAATGCTCTTGGCTCATGTACTGAAACGGCTGGAAATGCTTTAGAAAGGCCCTGGGGGTAGGTATGGAAGTCTGGGTGGAAGGTCTGAGCTATCTGTTGTTTGGGGTTGGTGTGCTGTTTTGGCTGTGGGGAACGGCGCCGCTCCTTGGGGATCGCTCGATTTTATTTAAGCTGCACGGCCTTTCGGTGTCGGACACCCTGGGCTCTATGAGCATCATGCTGGGGCTGCTGTTGCGGATCCCACGGGAATGGCCCCTGTTGGTGTTGGCACTGATCTCCCTGGCTATTTGGAATACCATTCTGGGCTATGTGCTGGCGTTTTGCTCGCAGCGCAAGTCCCTATAGGAGGGCAGGATGGAAGAGACCCTGTTGCTGGTGATGGCGTTACTCCTGCCCCTGACGGCAAGCTTGGTGGTGACTCAGACCAATCCCTACCACGCCTTGGTAATGCGAGGGATCCTGGGGACGATTGCCGCCCTGATCTATGCGCTGTTTGGGGCGGCGGATGTGGCCCTGACCGAGGCACTGGTGGGCACCATGCTTTCTATTACCCTCTACGCCATTGCGGTGCGCTCTTCGCTGAGCATGCGCCTGGGCGTTCTCGAAGGCAGCCCTGTGCTGGAGGCCAGTACCTCAGCAGCACGGCAGTTGTTACAGCAGATGCGCCAAGGGCTACAGCGGTATCACATGCGCTTGGAGTTGGCCGCCTATGGGAGTTCGGAGGCGTTGGTGGCTGCTCTTCGCAGCCGAGAGGTACACACCATTGCCCTTGAGCCCGGTGGAGAAGCAGCAGAGTATCGCCTGGTTACACGCGTACCCCGCCTGCAGGCCATTTTGGCGCAGCAAGCTCTGGCCGCTGAGGTGATGGCGACATGAAGTGGGTGTACGGGATAGCGGTGCTGCTGGCAGCCCTACAGCTCATCGTGGGCGAGGTGGGATCCGTGTCCCCCAATCCCACAGCGGGCGTGGCCTTAGTCGAGGCGGTGGAGATTCTGGCCAGCGAAAGCGGTGTGCCCAACACGGTGACGGGTCTCATTCTGCGCAACCGCCTCTACGATACGGTCTTTGAAGTGGTGGTGTTTTCCACGGCAATTTTGGGCGCCCAATATCTGCTGGCGGATGAGCAGCCGACGGCCAATGTAGCTCAATTTACCGATATTCCCTCGATTGTGTTGGCGCGAGTGGGAGCCACCATTTCGG
>NZ_JANSIO010000063.1:0-8422 GCF_047462195.1 Synechococcus sp. R3-13
TGAAAGCGGTGGGGGGCACCCTGCAGATCAGCTCGCAATCGGCCAAATACTGCGTCCGCAGGCTCAGAGCACCATAGGCTTTGCTGCCGGGGCCGGCCTGCAAGCGCTCGGCCAGCTCTTTTTGCACCAGAAGGACAATGCGCTCGAACTGCCGAACTGGCTGGGCTGGGGATCCGAGCACCTTTTCCAAAATGGGGCCGGTCAGGTTGTAGGGGATATTGGCCACCAGCAGGCGGGGTTGAGGAGGCAGCGGCAGGCGGAGAAAATCTCCCTCCAGCAGGTGAAAACGGGGTTGGCCGGCGAACCGTTTTTGCAGCAGTCGGCACAGATCCCGGTCGATCTCCACCGCCACTACCTGGACACCCTGGGCCAGCAATCGCCGCGTCAGTTGGCCGGTGCCGGGGCCGATCTCCAGCACCCAAGTGGGATCCGCCCCTCTCTCCAGATCATTCAACTGGGCAGCCCGCACAATCGCCTCGTGAACAGCGGGATCCTTGAGCCAATGCTGACCAAACCGTTTACGAGGATAGGGCATGGGGGAATGTTCGCGCAGTGCTGCGCCGCAACCGAGAGGTACCCAGAGCGGTTGAAGGAGAAATGGCCGGGTGGGTCATCGCTGGACTGAGTTGGGAACAGAAATCAAGGTGGGATCCGCATCCTCAGGTCTATCTCGGGCGGGTTGAGCAGGGAGCGCCTCTGGGTTCGGATCCCCGCTCAGGAGCGGCTTGCGGTAGAGGGGCACCGTAAAGGTGACGGTGGATCCCAGCCCTTCGCCCAGGCTGTAGAAATTGATCTCCCCTCCCATCGCCTCCACCAGGCGTTGGCTGATGGCCAGGCCCAAGCCCGTCCCCCCATATTGGCGGGTGGTGGAACCATCCACCTGTGTGAAGGCCTGAAACAGTTTTTGCTGCTTTTCCAGCGATACCCCGATCCCGGTGTCGATGACGCGGATGCGGGCCAAACCCGGGTTGCCGGGCAGGATATCCGCCCGCACGGTTACTGAGCCTTTGGGGGTAAACTTGATGGCATTCCCCACCAAATTGAGCATGACCTGCAACAGGCGTTGGTAATCGCCCAAGAGCAAAATCTGATCCGAGGTGTTGGGCAGGTGGAAGCTCAGTTGTAGGCCCTTTTGGCTGGCCTGCAGGCTAGTCTTGGCCTCCACATCCTTAAACAAAGCTCGCAGGTCGCAGGGCTGGAACTCCAACTGCATTTTGCCCGCCTCGATCTTGGCGATATCCAGCACATCGTTGATTAGGGCCAGCAGGTGCAGGGCAGAGCGATAGGCCTCTTGCAAAAAGTCCAGCTCCTCTTCGCGGTTTTCGGCCATCCCGTCCAGCACCAGCTTGATAAAGCCGATGATCCCGTTGAGAGGGGTGCGCAGCTCGTGGGAGGTGTTAGCCAAGAATTGGCTTTTGAGTTGGTTGGCCGATTCCGCTTGGGCACGGGCCTGCTCCAGCTCCTTATTTTTCTGACGCAGAGTTTGGTTGGCTAACTGCAAGCGGGTTGCCAGTTGGCGACTTTGATCCAGCAAAATGGCGTGGGCAATGGCTGCGCCCAGGTAGGTGGCAATGCTCTGGAGTACCTGAATGTGGCTTGGCTGCCAAACAGGAACCCTGTTCGGATCCAGCATTTCCAGCCAGAGCAGGCTGTTGGCGTAGCCCTGGTAAGACATGGCAATGGCCAGATGTCGCCCCGCCTCCACCGGTTCTTCCTGTCTGAGGGCCTGCAACAAATGGGGGTAATCTGCCAGCTTCAGGGTCTGGTGGAGCAGGGAGGGATCCCCAGGATGGCGGCGGTACTCGGCATTGACCGTGAGGGAGTCTTGCCCCACCTCGTAGAGGGCCATCAGGCAGCGATCTACCTCAAACAGTTGCCCCAACTGCTCCACGGTCTGCTGGCACAGTTGCCGGATATCTAGGGAATGCCGGATGTTGCGCACCAACTGCGTCGTGATCCCCTGTACCGGGTCGGCCAGGACAGGATGGGGCTGGCTGTTGGGGCTGCTGGCTCCTCCGGCCAACGCAAAAGGCGTAGCCCCCAGCAACTTGCCCACTGCCGCAACCGCCACCACCTCCCCTTCCATGTCCCGTACAGGGTTGAGAGAAAGATGCAGATGCAACTTGTAGCGGGGCGAGAGCACCTGACATTCGTAGGAGAGGGGATCCCCGCTTGCAAACACCTGGTTGAGCTTAGCCTCATACTCCCCGGCGTTGGTCACCTCCCAGATTTGCTGTCCGCTCACGATGTGCTGAGGGTGGATGCCGTACTTCTCGGCATCTTCCCAGTAAAAACTCCAGAAGCGCCTCTGGCGATCCTGCGTGTAGAACATCGGAGTGGGTCGGAGCACACCCATGGGGGAGGAGACCACCATTGCGCTAGGGGAACGTAGGCCAAAACTCAGGTTTTTCCAGAGGAAGCCGGGCTGGCCGGATCAGAGGCCGGGCGGGTTAGTGGGGCAGGATCCTTGTTGAGGCGGGCGAAGATCATGCGGCCTGCTGAGGTTTGAATGGCGCTGGTCACAACTACAGAGCGGGTTTTGCCCACAGAGTGCTGCCCTTCTTCCACCACCACCATGGTGCCGTCTTCCAAGTAGCCCACCCCTTGACCTGGCTCTTTTCCTTCGCGGGTGATCTTGATATCAAAGCTATCGCCGGCAACGTAGAGAGGCCGCAGCGCCTCGGCCAACTCATTCACATTCAGCACCTTGACCCCCTGCAGAGCCGCCACCTTCTTCAGGTTGTAATCGGTGGTGAGCAGCGTTCCCCCCACGGTTTGGGTGAGGCGCACCAGCTTTTCATCGACAGTGGTCAGATCTGGATAGTTGGCTTCGTGAATGACGAAACGATCGGGGTAGGCTTCTCGTAGAGCCTGCAGCGTATCCAAACCTTTGCGGCCCCGCTCTCGTTTTTGGGCATCGGCCTTGTCGGCGATGGTTTGCAATTCCGTCAGCACAAAGCGAGGAACCACCAGGGTTCCTTCCAAGAAGCCCGTCTCGATCAACTGGGCCACTCGGCCATCGATGATGGAGCTGGTGTCCAAAACCTTGGCGCTGGCAGCCACCACATTGCCCTCCGCCCAGAGGGCTGCTTGTAAAGCATAGTTGGGGTTAAACAGCCGCAGCAGCGAGGGGCCGTGGGTATCGGCCAGGCTGACCCCCAGGTAAGCAAAGGCCAAGCTGAAAAAGACCGAAGCCAGCGGCTCGAGGAACCTATTGAGTTGGGGGGGCAGGGGCAGCAAGTAGACAGGAGCCATGGCCAGATTGGCAATCACCAAGCCGATCACCAACCCCACCGAGCGGCTGATCAACACGTCCGGCGGCAGGGAGCGCACATTGGCCTCGAAGCGACGGTAGCTCCAGCGCACCAGGGATCCCAGAGCCAGTCCTGCCAGCAGGCCAAAGCCGCTGGTGACGACACGGGCTCCTTCCACATTGGCCCCCTGAATGGCGGCAGGAGGGAGCAGATCCAGGCCATAAAACCCGAGGCCAGCTCCCGCCAACATGAAGATCATGACCAGTAAAGCGTCTAGCATAAGGAAAAAGACGGCCCTGCTGAGTGGGTGATGCTGCTGGGAATAGGCAAATCTGCTTCCTATTCTAGTCGTCTGGCGTTGGAGGGATCCGGACAACCAAGCCAGCCCTCCCCCAGAAGGATTCAGACTATGCTGAAATCATAGCGATCCCTTGCCAGCTTGAGGGATCTGTGGATAAACCGCTACAATCCAAATCTCAACGAGGCTAAAAGCAACCATGGCACAAGCACTGGAACTCAATACCGAGAACGTCGAGAAAGTCCTGAACGAGCTGCGTCCTTACTTGATGGCCGATGGGGGCAATGTGGAATTGGTGGAAATCGATGGCCCGGTGGTCAAGCTGCGCTTGCAGGGGGCCTGTGGAGCCTGCCCCAGCTCGACCATGACTCTAAAGATGGGCATTGAGCGCAAGTTGCGGGAGAGCATTCCCGATATTTTGGAGGTGGAGCAGGTATTCTGAGGGGCCCTGTAGGTTTTTGTGAGATTCCTTTAGGGTTCTTTATCATGTGTTGGATTCTGTGCCTTGATAAATAGCCTCGGGTGGCTCTCTGCTCCCCATTTCTTTCTTCTGTGCCTTCTTCAGAGCTAGCGCATGTCTGTTCTCCTCTCCATCGCCATTCTCGCCCTGCTGATCCTGGTGCATGAGGCAGGGCACTTTGCGGCAGCCAAACTCCAAGGGATCCATGTCAACCGCTTCTCGCTGGGGTTTGGGCTGGTGCTGTGGCGATACCAGGGCAGGGAGACAGAGTACGCCATTCGCGCCCTGCCGCTGGGGGGCTACGTGGGCTTTCCTGACGAGGATGAACATTCTCCCTACCCCCCCGACGACCCGGATCTGCTGAAAAACCGCCCCGTGCTGGATCGCCTGGTGGTGATGAGTGCAGGGGTGATGGCCAACCTGATCTTCGCCTATCTGGTGCTGGTGTTGATGTTCGCCTCGGTGGGGATCCCCTCGGTAACGCGCATCCATCCCGGCATTCTCATCCCTCAGGTGATGCCCGATAGCCCGGCGGAGCGAGCTGGCCTGGAGGCAGGGGATGTGGTGTTGCAGGCAGCCGATCGCGATTACAGGGGGATTGCCGACGAGACGGCGGCCTTGGCAGCTCTGAACGATTTTCAGGTGCTGATCCGCAGCAGCGAGAACCGGCCCATTCCCCTGGAGGTGCAGCGTGGGGAAGGGGATCCCCTGCAATTGACGGTGATCCCAGAGGTGCGGGGAGAGACGGTGGCCATTGGAGTGACCTTGGCCCCCCACCAGGAGGTGACCTTGCGTCCCCCTCAGAGTGTGGCTGAGATCCTCACGGAGGCGGGAAATGCCTACCAGCGGGTGGTGATGCTCAATCTGAACGGCTTGCGGCAGTTGCTGCAGAATTTCCAAAGCACGGCTGCTCAGGTCTCCGGCCCGGTGGGGATCGTCAAGATTGGGGCGGATCTGGCCCGCGATGACGCTGCCAGCTTGTTTAATTTCACCGCTTTGATCAGCATTAATCTGGCCTTTCTCAACCTGTTGCCCTTGCCCGCCTTGGACGGGGGACACATTGCCTTTTTGATCCTGGAGGCGATTCGCGGCAAACGGCTGCCCAAGCATCTGGAGGAGCGGGTGATGCAGACGGGCTTGGTGTTGTTGCTGGGATTGGGGGTGGTGCTGCTCTTCAAAGACACCCTCGCCATTGTCACCGGGTCGGGCTAGGGGAAGATGGCCAGCAAACGGGCCCTGCGCCAGCGAGCTTTGGAGATCCTGCTTCGGCTGAAGCGCCACTACCCCAACTCCACCTGTGCCCTCCACTACCAGACGCCGCTGCAACTTTTGGTGGCAACCATCCTCTCCGCTCAGTGTACGGATGAGCGGGTGAATCAGGTGACGCCGGAGCTGTTTCGTCGCTTCCCGGATGCCCAGGCCCTGGCGACAGCGCCGCGAGAGGAGATCGAGGCTCTCATCCATTCCACCGGCTTCTATCGCAACAAGGCCAAACACATTCAGGAAGCCTGCCGCAAGATCTTGAGCGATTTCGGTGGTCAAGTGCCCCGCACCATGCCGGAGCTGCTCACCCTACCCGGTGTGGCCCGTAAGACGGCCAATGTGGTGCTGGCCCATGCTTTTGGCATCCATGCCGGGGTTACCGTCGATACCCATGTCAAGCGCCTCAGCCGCCGCCTCGGCCTTACCGAGCATGAGGATCCCGTGCGCATCGAAAAGGATCTGATGCAGTTGTTGCCGCAGGCGGATTGGGAGAACTGGTCTATCCGTCTGATCGACCACGGGCGGGCCATCTGCACTGCCCGCAGGCCTCTGTGCCAGCAATGTTTTTTGGCGGATCTCTGCCCCAGCGCTCCTCTTCTGGGATCGGCTGCACCGGCCGAGAAAACGGATAAAAAAGCTACAAAAGCCTCGCCGGCCTGAGATGATGGTTTCTAGGCGCCCCGCGTGGCTGAGCCCCCCATTCTTCCGGCGCTTGTTTTGGCCGCCCCTCGCCCTAGAATAAGCTCCATGCAGGATAAACCCATGTCAGTCGCGCCCCCCGTTCTGGTCATTGCCGGCCTGACGGGATCCGGGAAAACTTTGGCCATCCAGCAGTTGGAACAACTGGGGTACACCGGCCTAGAAGGGATCCCGCCTGCCCAGGTGATCCCCTTGGTTGAGGCGATGCGGACCCATCACGCTGCTTTGGCCATCAGCTTGAATCTCCACGCCCAGGAGTACCGGGATCAAGTTCCCACCCTGGCTGCTTGGGTGCAATCGCAAGGGATCCCTTTCCTATTCTTGGAGGCCCGCTCCCCAGTGTTGCTCAACCGTCTCAGCGCCCACCGCCGTCCCCATCCCTACGGGGAAGCTGCCGGTTTGTGGGAGGCCATTGAGCAAGAGCGTCTGGCTCTGGCCCCGGTGCGGGAACGCTGCACCCACTGGTTGGATACCTCCGACCTCAATGCCCAGCAACTGCGGCAGCAATTGCAAGCTTTGGTGCAAGGGATCCCCCAGCCCCTCAACCTAAGGCTGGTCAGCTTCGGTTTCAAATACGGCGTTCCCCCCGATGCCAACTTGCTGTTCGATGTGCGTTTTTTGCCCAACCCCTTCTTTCAGCCCCATCTGCGTCGCCTCACTGGGCAGGATCCCCTGCTGCAGGAGTTCTTGTTTGCGGATCCCATCACACAATCCACCTACCAGCACATCTTGTCCCTGATCAAAGCGTTTTGGCCCCACTACCGCGCAGAGCGTCGCCCCCACCTGACTTTGGCTATCGGCTGTACCGGCGGTCAGCACCGCTCGGTGGCCCTGGTGGAGCGCCTGGCCCAGGATTTGCAGCCTTGGACTGTCCCTGCCGGCAACCACGTTCTTCCCGACCTGAATGTTCAGGTTCAGCATCGCCATCTGCTCGACTCTCAGCGGGAGCTGGAAGCCCGCTTTGGCCCGGCGCCCGGCGAAGCCGGCGTTGCCCAGCAACAGGTTAGGATCCCCTTGGCCGGCGTTCCTGCACCTTCCCATGCCTAAGCCTGTGCCCAGCAACAAGTCCGCCGCTTGGGGCATTCGCCGCCGCAAGGCTGCTTGGCCGGGAAGTGGCTGGAAATGGCTCTTTCCCGGTTTAGCCGTTAAACGCTGGCTGAGCCTGGCAGTTGGGGGCGTGCTGCTGATGGTGCTGGGCATTGCCATCTGGACGGAGTTGACCCCCATCTTTCGCCTGAAGCGGCTGATCGACATCACCCTGCGCCTGATCACCACTTGGATCCCGAACAACATCAGTGGCCCCCTGGTGACCGGGATCGGGCTGGTGATGGTGGTGCTGGGGTTTCGCAGCGCCATGCGCTCCATCGAGGATGTGCTGATCCCCGAGGGAGATGAAGCGCTGGTGGATAAGCTGTTGTCGCGGCGGCGTCTCAGCCGTGGTCCCCGCATTGTGGTACTGGGGGGCGGCACCGGCCTCTCCAACCTGCTGCGGGGTCTGAAGCGCTACAGCTCCAACATCACAGCCATTGTCACGGTGGCCGATGACGGGGGATCCTCAGGGCGTCTGCGGCGGGAGATCGGCGTTTTGCCCCCCGGCGATATCCGCAACTGTCTGACTGCTCTGGCCAACGAGGAAAAGCTGCTCACCGAGCTGTTTCAATATCGCTTCCAGTCGGGGGAAGGGCTGAGCGGCCACAGCTTCGGCAATTTGTTCATCACTGCCCTCACCGCGGTAACCGGCGGCGACTTGATTCGGGCCATCACTGCCACCTCGCAAGTCTTGGCCATTCAGGGGCGGGTGCTGCCGGCCACCCTGGCGGATGTTACCCTCTGGGCGGAGCTGAGCGATGGCCGCCGCGTGGTGGGAGAGTCCAACATTGCCAAAGCCGGAGGACGCATTTGCCGAATCGGCTGTGACCCCCCCAACCCTCCCGCCCTACCGGAAGTCATCGAGGCTATTGAGGCGGCAGAGTTTGTGGTGCTGGGGCCGGGTAGCCTCTACACCAGCATCATCCCTAACCTGTTGGTACCGGAAATTGTGGAAGCTCTGGCCAAAAATATGGCCCCCCACATCTACGTCTGCAACATCATGACCGAGCCGGGGGAAACCGACGGCTATACCGTTGGGGATCACGTCATGGCTTTGGATCGGGTGGCAGGAGTGCGCCTATTTGACGGCGTGCTGGTGCAGCGGGAGCCACCCTCCCCACGTGCTTTGGAGCATTACCGCCGCAGCGGTTCTGAGTTTGTGGTGTTGGATCCCGACAAACTGGCTTACCTGGGCTGCCGCGCCGTTTTGGCTAACGTCATGCAAGAGGATCCAGAGACCGGCTTAGTGCGCCACAACCCCGAACGCTTGGCTGCAATGCTGATGCGCTGGTTCGACAGACATCGCCCCCTCTAGCTTTGCCCAGGATGTCCTGATACATTCACGCTGAACTCTCCTGA
>NZ_JANSIO010000064.1:0-6768 GCF_047462195.1 Synechococcus sp. R3-13
CCCGTCAGGGTGCCGTAGGCATAGCAATAGCGCTGCGGAGCAATAATGCACGGGGCCAGAAGGCTTTTTTCAATAGCCCAGGCGTCTTACCCTAGCCTGAAACAACTATGTCTAATAACTAATGGTGCAACATCCAAGGTCGCCCACAGGATTGGGAGCGATATTTTGGCGAGTTTGGATCAGAATTTGAGTGCTGTTCACGCTTGATCAGTTTGGGTTCTCTTCCCCCCTTTGAAATAGGCAAAGAGCTGGAAAGCTGAACCATGGGAACTGAAATGAGACGTTTCCCTTCCTGATTGCAAGAAGGACAATAGGCCGGATCTCGATATTGAGATAAGGGCCGCCATACCTCAAACTCCCCACAGGTTTGACACTTAAACTCATACAGCGGCATCTTCCTATTCCACCCCCTTGAACGAGGCATCGGATAACATTCACCTAGGGAGAATATCTATGTCGAAGATTTGCGTAGGAACAGCCACCGTACAGCAAGCATTGGGAATATCGACGATCCCACTCACTCTGCCCTCCACCGGTGCAGAACTGAGCAGCAGATAAGCTTGTTCTCCCGTAAAGCCGAATTTTTTCAGATATTCGATGGCATTTAAGCAGGCGCGTCGATAGGCAATGTGAACATCCATATAATGCTGCTTACCTGTAAGCTCGTCCACAGAAATGCCCTCAAACACAAGGTATTCCGAGTAACGTGGCTCAACAGGGCCGGGCTTAAAAATGGGGTTAACCAATCCGTACTTCTCAACACCACCCTTGATTAGATCGACGTGGAGATCGATGTAGCCCGACATCTCAATAGCGCCACAAAAAGAGATCTCCCCATCCCCTTGCGAGAAGTGAATATCTCCCATCGACAGCTTGGCACCCTCCACGTAAACTGGGAAGTAGATCCGTGTTCCTTTAGACAGGTTTTTAATATCGCAATTACCGCCGTGCTCTCGCGGGGGCACCGTCCGAGCCGCTTCAGCAGCAACCCGCTCATACTCTGACTTGGGCAAAGTTCCCAAAATTGCGTTCTTGGGATTGGGCAAGGCGGCCAGCACAGGCTGATTGCCGGATAGCCCCGCGCCGTAAGTGCGCAAATCGGGAGCCGAAGCGACCAGCTCAGCTTCCCGCTTATTCCAAGCCGCCAGCAACTCGTGAGATGGGGCACAGCCAATGAGGCCGGGGTGAATGATGCCGGCAAAGCGCACATGGGGAATGTGTCTGGAAGTGGTGTAAATGCCTTGAAAATCCCAGATGGCTTTGGCCGCGTTGGGAAAATGATCGGTGAGGAATCCCCCTCCATTTTCTTTGGCAAAAATACCTGTAAACCCCCACTCGTCTCCCGGCAGTGGCCCAATGTCTAACAGATCGACAACCAGGATATCTCCAGGCTGGGCGCCGTTAACCCAAATAGGCCCACTCAAAACATGGACAACGCTTAGGTCAACCTGCTCAATGTCGGAAGGATCATCGTTGTTTTTGATTTGCCCATCCGTCCAGTCTTTACACTCAATTCGGAATACCTCGCCAGGGTTTACAGAAACCACAGCGGGAATATCAGGATGCCAGCGGTTGTGACCCGGTAGATCCTGTTGATCCATTGGCTTAGTCAGGTCAACTTTAAACAGCGTTTTGGGCATGGGATCCTATCCTTGAGTCATCACTCTGCGGTCAGACTTTGAATGCACAAAAGCCTATCTCCAATAGAGAAGCTAATACTGTAGTAAAAGCTACAATTCATAGTGCTGTTATCTACAATCGCAGAGCGGGAGATGAGGAGCTTAGATCGACAGGCTATTTCACTGCAATTCAAAGTAACTATCAATCAATTCACCAAAGTAACGGCCAATCCATTCGGCGACAGATCGATTTAGCCGTCAGCTCCTAAAGCGTTGCAGGATCCTCTCCAGAAAATCCCTAGAGAACATGGTGGGTTGTCGGCCAAATCCTGATTTTTCAATTAGCCCCCTTGGCTTCCCTTGAGAAAGGGAAACTCAAGCTCTTTCTTGAGATCCTCAGAACCTGGGATCCTCAAGTTCTGAAAACCCAGTTGCCGCAAGCCAGGGATCCCGAATGCCCAAGCTAGTCAAGTGCCTGTAGCTGGGCTAGGAAATCTGCCACCGTCAGGGATCCCAGCTCCTGCCGATGGCGCTGGCGCACGCTCACCGTTCCTGCCGCTTGTTCCTGTTCCCCCACGATCAACATAAAAGGGATCCGGGCCTTCTCGGCATTGCGGATTTTTTTGGGCAAACGGTCGCTGTCGGCATCGATGTGGACGCGGATCCCGTGTTCTCGCAGTTGATCCCGCACTTGGGTGGCATAGCCCAAATACTGATCGGAAACGGGCAAAATGCGCACCTGTTCCGGGGCCAGCCAGAAGGGAAAATCCCCAGCGTATTCTTCGATGAGAATGCCGATGAGTCGTTCCAGCGAGCCAAAGGGAGCACGGTGAATCATCACCGGACGCTGCCGGGATCCATCCTCAGCTACGTATTGCAGATCAAAGCGCTGTGGGTTTTGGTAGTCCACCTGAACCGTGCCCAGTTGCCACTCCCGATCCAGCGCGTCGCGGAAAATAAAATCCAGCTTCGGCCCATAGAAGGCTGCTTCGCCGATCCCTTCAAAGTGGGGCATCGACAACTTCTCCACAGCGCGACGGATGGCATTTTCGGCTTTGTCCCAATCTTCGGGGGATCCCAGATATTTGTCAGACTTGGGATCGCGGAAGCTGAGGCGGGCGCGAAAATCCTTGAGCTTGAGCTTATCGAAAACCACCAAAATGAGATCGACAACCTTGAGAAACTCCTCCTCCAATTGATCGGGCCGGACAAACAGGTGGGCATCGTCCACCGTGAAGCCACGCACTCGCGTCAGACCTCCCAATTCCCCCGATTGCTCATAGCGATAGACGGTGCCGAATTCGGCATATCGTAGGGGCAAATCGCGGTAGGATCGCAGCTCGGATTTGTAGATTTGGATGTGAAAAGGACAGTTCATCGGCTTCATGACAAAGCCCTGTTCGGCTGCGCGATCCTGCTCATTCTCCGCCATCATGGGGAACATATCTTCCCGGTACTTTTGCCAGTGGCCGGAGATCTTGAACAAGTCCACACGGGCAATATGAGGGGTAACCACCGGCAGGTAGCCCCGCTTGAGCTGCTCCTGCTTGAGAAAATTCTCCAGCACCCAGCGTAGGGTAGTTCCTTTCGGAGTCCAAAGGGGCAAGCCCGGACCCACTTCATCGGAAAACAGGAAGAGACCCAGTTCTTTGCCCAGCTTGCGGTGATCCCGCCGTTTGGCCTCCTCCAGCCGCCGCTTGTATTCCTTCAGCTCCTCTGGAGTTTCCCAGGCGGTACCGTAGATGCGTTGGAGCTGCGGCTTGGTCTCGTCCCCCCGCCAATAGGCGCCGGCCACGCTGAGCAGATCGAAAGCTTTGGGGTTGAGCTCTTGGGTGTTTTCCACGTGGGGACCGGCACAGAGATCCCACCATTCATCCCCCAAGTGATAAATGCTGATGACCTCTCCTTCGGGAATGCTGTCTAAGATCTCCAGCTTGTAGGGTTCTCCGAGGGCTTCGATGCGGCGCCTGGCCTCTTCACGGCTCACCTCCTCGCGGATCACCGGCAGGCCCTTTTTGATGATTGCCTGCATCTCTTTTTTGATGCGATCCAGATCTTCCGGCGTGAAGGGCTCGGGATGGTCAAAATCGTAGTAGAAGCCGTAGTCGGTTGTGGGGCCGATGGTCACCTGGGCCTTGGGAAACAGCTTTTGCACCGCCATAGCCAGGACATGGGAAGTGGTGTGGCGGATGCGCTCCAGTTGGGGAGACTCGTGAGTGCGCAGCAGTTTGAGGGTGCTGTTGGCCTTCTGAGGTGATTCGGCTGGCTGAGACATCGGAACCTACTTCGACAACAAAGAAAGAACAGTGAAGAAATGGATATCCGTGTCCCTATCTTAGGCTGGGGCGAGAACGGCAGGGATCCCCAGCTAATCAATTCCCCTGTTTGCCGAGTCAACCGCGAACCTCACCTCACGACTCGGCCCGGAACAAGGGGGGAAAGTACACAGTATCCTAAAGGGGTTGACCCCCTTACCCGAGCCATGATCTCTTCGCCCACCAACTTCACGGAATGCCCTGTCGCCTCTGCTCCCCCAGTTTCCGAAACCGGCCCGGCTTCTCGTCCTGAATCTTGGGCTGCCCCCGTTCTGGCCGCCATCGATGTGGGCAGCAACTCTCTCCACATGGTGGTGGTGCGCATCAATCCCCGTATCCCTAGCTTCACCCTCATCTCCCGCGAAAAAGCCACCGTCCGGCTGGGGGAGTTTTGCAGCCAGACGGGCGCCCTCACGCCTGCAGCTATGGAACGGGCCCGGACGGCTCTGGAGCGGTTTTGCCGCATTGCTGAGAGCTTTCAGGTGCAGGATATTGTTGCCGTGGCTACCAGTGCTGTGCGCGAGGCCCCCAATGGGCTGGAGTTTTTGAAGCGGATTGAACGGGAGCTGGGCCTGCGGGTGGAGTTAATCTCGGGGCAGGAAGAGGCCCGCCGCATTTATCTGGGAGTGCTCTCGGCGATGGAGTTCCACAACCGGATGCACGCGGTGGTGGATATCGGCGGTGGCTCCACAGAGCTGATCTTGGGCAATGGCCAAGAGCCGGAGTTTCTGCGCAGCATCAAGGTGGGAGCTGTGCGTCTAACCCAGGCTTTTTTGCACCACGATCCGCCCACTTCTGGCGAACTGCAAGCCCTGCGCCAGCACATCCGCGGCATGCTGGAATCCCCCATTGAGCAGATGAAACGGATCGTCGCATCTTCACAACAACAGGGATCCCTGCCTTTGGTGGGCACCTCTGGCACCGTCGAGTGCCTGGCCCAGTTGGATGCCCGCCGTCGGTTGGGCGCTCCCCCCAGTCGCCTGCAGGGGTATGAGTTCAGCTTGGAAGCCCTGCGCGGCTACATCAAAGAGCTGCGCTCCCTCACGGTGGCCGAACGGCAAAAGCTGCCCGGCCTGGGGGAAAGGCGGGGGGAGATCATCCTAGCCGGGGCGGTCATCTTGGAAGAAGTGATGACCCTGCTGGGGGTGGAGCGGATCCAGTTTTGCGAACGGGCTCTGCGGGAAGGGCTGATCGTGGACTGGATGATCGGCCAAGGGCTGATTGAGGATCGGCTGCGCTACCACAGCTCGGTGCGGCGGCGCAGCGTCCTCAAGTTGGCGGAAAAATACCAGGTGGAGCTGCCCTATGCCGAACGGGTGGCCGAATTTGCCCTCAGCCTCTTCGACCAGACCCGCGGCCTGTTGCATGGTTGGGGATCCCGCGAGCGGGCCCTCCTCTGGTCAGCGGCCATGCTGCACAACTGCGGCCACTTTATCAGCCATGCCGCCCACCACAAACACTCCTACTACCTGATTCGCCATGGGGAACTGTTGGGCTTCAATGAAGAAGAGGTGGAAGTGATCGCCAACTTGGCCCGCTACCACCGCAAATCGCCTCCCAAGAAGAAGCACGAAAACTTTCAGCGCCTCACCGACGAACGGGATCGCCAAATCGTCTTGGAACTGAGCCCCTTGCTGCGCATGGCTTGTGCCCTGGATCGCCGCCGTCTGCAAGCCATCCAAGCGCTGCACTGCCGTTTTCAGCTCTTGGGAGAAGGCCCCCGCCGCATGGAGTTGATTTTGGATCCCAGGCATCCCAATGATGACTGCGCCTTGGAGCTGTGGAGCTTGAACGAGAAGAAAAAAGTCTTCGAACAGCAGTTCAAGCTGCAGGTGATCCCCAAATTGTCCACTCAGATCGAGCGCAGCTCAAATCCTTTTGAGGCAGCAGTTTAGCCCCTGCCCGCAGGAGGTTTCTGGTGGGCACCTGGCAGCGGTAGAATGTCTGACGGTAAAGCTGTGGCTGTGAGCGGCTCTCTCGCCACTGAGTGCTGAGCAAAACGGAGTTGTTGAGATGGCCAAGTTGTTGTTGGGGGATCAAGCCTTTGAGGTCGAGCTACTGACGGATACGCCCACCAATTGGCCGGGAATTAAAGTCATGTCTAAGGGGGCCAAGCTGGATATTCCAGCGGGAACTGTGGTGAAGGTGGAGTCCGAGGATGACCACGCGACCGGGTCCTACAAAGTGGTCTATCGTCTGGCCCCCGCCTATCCCCGCAGTTGGAGGCTGCTCCTAGAGCGGGAGAGCGCTGCTACCGCGCCTCAAGCGGCATCGGCTCCAGAACCAGAGGTTGCTCAGGCCAGCAGCTCAGAAGGAGGGCTGCCGAATAGCGATAAAATCTTCGCCATCAAGGTATCCGGCCTCGTGGGAGGAGGTGTGCGCAGAAGTGTTGTCGAGTACAAAGTGCCCTTCAGCCGCCTTTCCCAAGAAGTGAAACGGATCACCCAAATGGGAGGCAAGATCGTCAGCATTGCCGAGTCCAATCTGCTAAGCACCCTTGAGTAGCGGGCGGCTTCCTGGGAGGTTCTGGGTTCTTTCAGGCCACCCGTCCAGGCCGTTCTGGTTCAAACAATTTCAACGAGGGATCCCTGTAGAAAGCATGCGGCGATTTCTCCCCTATCCCCAACCTGAGGATGGGGTGGTAGGCTGGCGTTGGTTTTGCCGTTGCCTGGAAGGCTGCCTTTTCCTGCTGTCCTGGGGGTGGGCTTTGGGTAGGAAAAGGCGTTCCGGCGAGGGCTGAGCTTTTGCAATTGGGAGTGGGGAGTGAGGCCATGACATCTCGACGACAGCCGACGCGCTTGGGAGGGTCGATGCCCCAAGGCCATGCAGGCTTT
>NZ_JANSIO010000065.1:0-13806 GCF_047462195.1 Synechococcus sp. R3-13
TTGGCTCAAATGAAAGATCAACACAACCTAGAGGGATCACCAGAATTCGCTGATGGGCTGAAAAGAGCATCGGGGGATCCCCAAAAGTAAGGCCTAATGTCGGCCTAACGAGCCGTGGGAGCGCTGGAAAAGTTGGCAATGCCGGTCTCCAGGTCGCTAAAGCAGGTCAGTACCTTTTCCATGGAGGTGAGGTTGAGGACGAGGGCCACACTTTCCGGCACGCAACAAAGGCTAATGTTGCCCCCGGCAGCACGGCACTTGCGCAAAGCCGAGATCAACACCCCCAGCCCAGAGCTGTCCATAAAAGTGACCGATGACATGTCGATCAACATATTGGGATAACCGAAATCTAAAACCTGCTGGAGCAATTGCCGAACTTCTGAGGCGGCCTTGGCGTCAAAACGACCTTCCAGGGGCACAATTGCCAGTTTTTGCCCTTGCGGAGTTTCGGCAGTACGGATGCGCAGCTTGAAATCCATCGTTTCCAGTGAAGACCTCATGCCCCACCTTAACACCATCCGCTACCGCCCACCAGGAAATCTTGTGAAGATCCCCAGGGACAGCGCGGCTCCCTCCAAAAACATCTGCCCTCTCGCCCCCAGCTCCTCTCCCAACAAGCCAGAGGGAAGCCGTGTAAACCCATGAAGTAAGAGCCGCCCCAGAGCTTAGCAGGAACTCCATCCCCCGCAGGGAAGGGATCCGGCCTCGGCCACAAATTCCGCATCTTAGGCGGATCTACCTACAGCATAGGTTGCAGGGTTAAAGCCTCCGAGTCTATGGAGGGAAGGGACATGTGCAAACGGGGACGGTGCATAGAGAGCAACTGGGCCAGGCGCTTGCGCAACTCGGTGCGGGGCACAATCGCGTCGATGAGCCCTTGGGCCAGCAAATATTCGGCGGTTTGGAAGCCTTCGGGAAGCTTGCCCTTGCCAATGGTTTGCTCGATTACATTCGGCCCGGCAAACCCCACCTGCACGCCTGGCTCGGCCAGGATCAGGTCTCCCAACATGGCAAAGCTAGCAGTCACCCCGCCATAGGTGGGATGGGTGAGCACAGAGATGAACAATTGTCCGGCGTCGCGGTGCCTTTGTAGGGCGGCTGAGGTTTTGGCCATCTGCATGAGGCTGAGGATCCCTTCCTGCATGCGGGCTCCCCCCGAAGCCGAAAACAGGATCAAAGGCAGGTGATCGCAGGTGGCCCGTTCCGTGAGGCGGGCGATCTTCTCTCCCACCACCGAGCCCATGCTGCCGCCCATAAAGCGAAAGTCCATCACCCCAATCGCCACCGGGATCCCTTCCAGGCTTCCCAACCCTGTCAGGACGGCATCCTTGAGCTGGGTGCGCTCCTGGTAGGTGGCCAAGCGCTCGGAGTAGGGCTTTTGGTCGAAAAAGTGTAGGGGATCCGTGGGAGCCAGGTGCTCGTCGAGGGGTTGCCAGGATCCGGGATCCAAAAGCTGTTCCAGCCGCTCTGGAGCTGTAATGCGATGGTGATGCCCACAGCTAGGGCAGACTTGCCAGTTTTGCTGCAGATCCTTGGTGTAGGTCAGAGTGTCACAGGCAGGACACTTTTGCCAGAGGCCGTCGGCAATCTCTCTTACCTGACGCTCTTTGTCGAAGGGGCTGCTACCTGTCAGGTTCAGAGAGGTTTGTCTGCGCCGCTCCGCAAACCAATCCAGTAGAGACATAGCTGTTGAAATATCCTCCCTACTCAGGGATGTCGAGAGCCCTGCCGGTGAGCTGCGAAACACATCTCAACGTTCTCAAGCTATCAAAGAATCGCCCGACTGAAAATAGAGACAACAGCAAGCGATGGAGACTCGGTGGCAGGTGCTGACCACAGGGGATGGATCCCTGACCTTTTTCTCGGAAGAGTTTGGACAGGCTTTTCACAACGTCAGTGGTGCCGCCCAGGAGGCTTTGGAGAAGTTTGTCCGCCCTTGCCGGCTGGATCGGCTGCCGTTGGAACGGGATCCCGCCCAGCCCATTTGCCTTTTGGATATTTGCTTTGGCCTGGGCTACAACTCCGGCCTTGCCCTAGAAACCATTTGGCAAATCCGGCCCGATTGTCTTGTGGAGGTAATCGGCCTGGAGCGATCCCCGGAAGTACCCCGGCAAGCTTGGCAGGCAGGGGTGGGATCCACCTGGAGCTTTGGGCAAGAATGGCAACACTGGATTGAACAGGGATCCTGGCAATCGGAGCGCTGGCGCGGAACGCTGCTGTGGGGCGATGCCCGGCAAACGGTGTTGCAGGTGCCGCTGGGGTGGGCAGATGCGGTGTTTTTGGATCCCTTCTCGCCTTCTGTTTGCCCAGAGCTGTGGACGGTGGATTTCCTGCGGGCCGTGGCTGAACGGATGCGACCAACCGGCATTTTGGCCACCTATTCCTGTGCAGCGGCGGTGCGAGCGGCTCTGTTGGAAGCAGGGCTTTTCATCGGCTCTACCCCCCCGGTAGGTCGTCCTTGGCCGGGGACAGTGGCCTCGCCCCAACCTGACCACCTGCCGCCTCTTTCCCCCATGGAGTGGGAGCACCTGAAAACTCGCGCTGCCGTGCCCTACCGGGATCCCACCTTGAAAGGAGATAGAGCGCAAATCCGTCTGCAACGCCAACGGGAACAGCAGGGATCCCCTTTGGAGCCCACTTCTGCTTGGAAACGCCGCTGGCCTGTGCAAGCCTAGAGAGTGGCGTTGCCGGAGTTCAGATCTGGACAACTTTTCCCAGGATTGCTGCCCGAGTGTATCCAAGACACCTGCGCTATTCCCGTACCCTTACGCAAGCCACCATTTCTTGACAAAGTTAAGCTAGGATGAAACTTTTCTGCTGTGAATGCCATGTCCTCTGAGGAGTCCCTCCCGCTGACGCGAGCAGCCTCTGCCGGTACGCTGGTTGCCCTTTGTGCTGAACAGCACCGCGTCATCCTACAGTTTTTGACTCGCCTGTCTCGAGCGCCGGAGTTGGATCTGGAGCAGCGACGCCTCTGTGTACAAAGGTTGCGACAGCGCCTCTCCCGCCACATTCAACTGGAGCGCCATGTTCTCTACCCCCTGCTCAGGTCGGCTCTCCAGGCGGATCCCCACCTCAGCGCCCAAACTGAGCGGCTGGAGCAACATCTGCGGGATCAGATCCCGGAGCTGACGCGCTTTTTGCACCAATCAGAGCGCACTCCCCAGCAGGTGGATCCCTCTGCTGCCCTTCACTTCTATCGGCAATTGCGGGCTCAGTTTGATCAGGAGGAGAAAATCTTGCATCCCCTCTTTGCCCAGCATGTTTCTCCCGAAGCAGAGCAGCAGCAGTTGCGTCTGTTCCGCAAACGCCTGCAAGCCAGCGCTGCTTCCAATCGCTCTGCACATAGCCGTCGCGTTGCTTTGAATGAGCTGGAACGGCAGGCGATAACCCGCCCTGTCTTGCCCAACGAGCGTCTCTGGTCGCTGCAGGGCAACACTGTGCAAATGTCCGCTCCCTAGTCGACGACGGTCTTGTTGTTGGAGGCTAGTGGTGGTATTTTTGCTGCAATCGGCTCCCTGACCCCAAAACCATGCAGCCCTGGGATCCCGAAACCTACGTCGATCAAATGGCCCAACTGCTGCAACTGCCCCTGCATCCTGAACACCGAGCAGGGGTGATCGAAAATTTTGCCCGCTTTCTGCCCATTGCTCAACAGGTGCTGGAGTTCCCGTTGCCGCCGATAGTTGAGCCAGATCCCACCTTTGACCCTCAGCCATGACCGGGGATCCCCACCTTCTCGGCAGCGCTGACGCGGTCTCTATTGCCAGGGCTGTCCGCCAGGGATCCGTGAGCGCCCAAGCGGTGGTGGCCGCCTGTCTGGAGCGGATTCGCTGGCGGGATCCCCAGCTCAATGCCTTCACAGCCGTGCTGGAGGAATCGGCTCTGCAAGCAGCGGAGCAGGTGGATCGACAGGTGGCTCAAGGGATCCCGGTGGGCCCGCTGGCAGGGGTGCCCTTTGCCGTCAAGAACTTGTTTGACGTGGCCGGCCTCACCACCCTAGCTGGCTCAGTAATCAACCGCGAGAACCCCCCGGCCATCCAAGATGCAACAGTGGTGGCTCGTCTCAAGCAGGCAGGGGCAATCTTGGTGGGCACCCTCAACATGGACGAGTACGCCTACGGCTTCGTCACCGAAAACAGCCACTACGGCCCCACCCACAACCCCCACGATCTCAGCCGCAGTGCGGGGGGATCCTCCGGCGGCTCGGCAGCTGCAGTAGCAGGAGGTTTGGTGCCTCTCGCCCTGGGCAGCGACACCAACGGCTCGATTCGGGTACCGGCCTCTTTGTGTGGCGTCTACGGCCTCAAGCCCACCTATGGCCGTCTGTCGCGGGCAGGGGTGGCTCTGTTTGCCGCCAGCTTCGACCACGTGGGCCCCTTGGCCCGTTCGGTGGCCGATATTGCCCTCAGCTTCGATGTTATGCAAGGGCCGGATCCCCAAGATCCCGTCTGTACCCGGCGTCCTGTAGATCCCACCTTTGGGCAATTGGGGCAGGGGATCGAAGGCTTGCGCATCGCGGTGGCGGATGATTACTTTGCCCGAGGGGCAGAGCTCCCCATCTTGGCCGGAGTAGAAAAAGTGGCCCAAGCCCTGGGGGCCCGCCAGACTGTGCGGATCCCGGAAGCCCAGCGCGCCCGCGCCGCCGCCTACCTGATCACGGCTGCCGAGGGAGCCAACCTGCACCTGCCCAACCTGCGAACTCGCCCCCACGACTTCGATCCGGCCACCCGGGATCGCTTTTTGGCCGGAGCTTTGCTGCCCGCCAGTTGGATCTTGCAGGCGCAGCGCTTTCGCCGCTGGTATCGCCAGCAGGTGCAGACCATTTTTCAGGAGATCGATCTGTTCATTGCCCCCACCACCCCCTGCTCTGCCCCCTTACTTGGCCAAGAGAAGATGGTGATCGATGGGGTAGAAGTTCTCACCCGGCCCAACCTCGGCCTCTACACCCAGCCCCTCTCGTTTATCGGTCTGCCGGTGCTTTCAGTGCCGTTGCGCGAGAGTGGATCCCTGCCCTTTGGCGTACAACTGGTGGCCGCCCCCTATCAAGAAGCCAAACTGCTGCGGGCAGCCGCCTATTTGGAGAAGCTAGGGATCCCCAATGCGCAGCCGGTTTGAGCCATGAAGAGCCCTACTTTTGCAGCACATCTAGCGCTAGAGCTCGTGGGCATCTTCTCATGAACACTAAATATGTAGATGAACCGGTTGTGTGGTCAAGACAAGATTTCAATTGCTTTTGAGGAGCCGCTTTAGTCTCTGTGTAGCCTGTGGGTAACGTCTGAAGCTGTATTGGGGCAGAATCTTTGGCCTTGGCTCGCAAGAGAGATTGGGGCACCGGATATTAAAGTAAAATTAAGCCCCCAGTTGTTGTATCAAATGCCTCCTTCTCCAGGCTTGGCCAATAGAATGAACAGCATAAAATAGACACGGCACCCCCACCTGGACTCTATAACCCTATGGATCATCCTGATTCTGTGGCTCGGCGCTACATGAAACTGTGCGAGGCCTATCTCTCTCTCAACGAAGCCTTCGACAAATTGGATCAGTCCCACAGCCACCTACAGCGCCACTTCAAACGACTCCTTGGCTATTTCAGTGCTGCCCAACAAGCTCTGGTTCAACTGCCGCTCTTGCAACAGCGGATTGAGCAGAGCGACCGCTGGATGAACTCCTTGCGAGAAGAACTGCAAGCCAAAGAAGCCCGGCTTGGCGAGCTAATCGCCAACTACGATCAAGTCTGTGGCGAGCTGGACTCCACCAAAGCAGAACTGTTGAGCGCTCAAGCGCTGATTGAGAAACTTGAAGCGGAAAATGCTCAGGTTTTGGAACGCTTGAGTCGGCTTACCAACGTGGAAGAGGAAATGGCAAACTTGGCGGAACAGCTAGCCCAAGCGAACGAAGCTCGTCAGCAGATGGAAGTTCGAAATCGCGAGCTAGAGCGAGCTTTGGGAGACCGGGATCAGCACATTTACAGCCTGCAAGAGCGATTGGCCCAATTGGAGCAAGAGATGGCCTTCCTGAAAGCTCAGCGGGATGAGGCCCAGCAGGCTGCACAACTGGCTATGTCTCGCGCGGAGCAGGCGGAAGTCGGGCTGAAGGCGCAAACCGAACAAGTTCAGACTTTGCAAAATAAGCTCCATCAAGCCGAACAGCAACTGGCCATGGTAACCCTGAACGAGCTGGAGCTCCTGCTCGGCCATGACTCGATGAACCTCTTGCAAGAAGCGGAGCAGGCTGCGGAAGTAGATGCCCAGGTGCTGGCAAGCGTACCGGCCTCTCTGGCCGAGGCAGAACGCATCCTGCTGGAGATCGACCAGTTCATTTTGGCCTGCTCGGAGCCCATGAAGTCGCAGGCTGCCTGACCGGTATCGACTTATCGACTCTCCTAAAAACCCATCAGACGGGCAACAGCGGACAGCTCAGGGACAACGCCGGTGTGGATGGGGGTGGATCCCTGGTGGGTAGCCGTGTCGGGATCCTTGAGGCCATGGCCCGTCAGCACACACACCACCTGTGCCTCGGCAGGCACCTGCTCTCGCCATTTCAGCAATCCTGCCACCGAGGCTGCACTGGCCGGCTCGCAAAAGATCCCTTCCTCTGCGGCCAGGAGACGATAGGCCGCCAGAATTTCCTCATCGGTGACGCTATCCACCTGGCCGCCGCTCACCTGCACTGCCGCCTTGGCCTTCACCCAACTGGCAGGGTTGCCGATGCGAATGGCTGTGGCCACCGTCTCTGGGTGTTCCACCACCCGGTTTAACACCATGGGAGCAGCACCAGCAGCCTCGAAGCCGTAGAGACGAGGGCGACGGGTAGCCTTGCCCTGCTGGCGATACTGGCAAAACCCCATCCAGTAGGCGGTGATGTTGCCCGCGTTGCCCACCGGGATACAGAGCCAATCGGGGGCATCCCCCAAAGCATCCACCACCTCGAAGGCGGCGGTTTTTTGCCCTTCTAAGCGGAAGCGGTTAACCGAGTTCACCAAAGCCACTGGGTAGGTTTCCGCCAGTTGCCGCACCATGGCCAGCGCTTGGTCGAAGTTGCCCTGAATGGCGATGATCTCCGCCCCATACATCAGGGTTTGGGCCAGTTTGCCCTTGGCCACATAGCCATCTGGGATCAGCACATAGGCCCGCAGACCCCCTTTGGCTGCAAAGGCAGCAGCCGCCGCCGAGGTGTTGCCGGTGCTGGCGCAGATCACGGCCTCTGCCCCTGCCTCTTTGGCCTTGGACACCGCCATCGTCATACCCCGATCCTTGAAACTACCGGTGGGGTTGAGGCCCTCCAACTTCAGGTAAACTTGACAGTCTCGCCCCAGCCGTTGGCTCAAAGCCGGGGAAGGCACCAGAGGCGTGTTGCCCTCATGTAGCGTGACCACAGGTGTGCTGGCGCTGACGGGGAGCCATTCCCGATAGTGCTGGATCAGGCCGGGCCAAAGCCCCACTTGCGCGCGGGATCCGGCTATACGAGGGGGATGGGTGGGATTCAGGGTCGCCATGCCGCAGAGGACACCGAGGCTAATCAAAGACCGGCTTTCTCACTGTAGCTGTTCGTGGAGGGGTTCGTATCAACCTCGCGCAGTGGCGGCAGAAACACCCTCTCGATCCCCTCTCTCAGAGGCTTGGGAGCGGGAGAGCCGCAGGGCGTAGGGCCAGAGCCTGCACCAGAGAGCGCAACTTCAGACGAATCTCGGCCAGCTCTTGCTCTGGGTTGGAGTCAGCCACAATCCCGGCACCGGCATACAAGCGGGCCCAATTCCCCCGAATTAGGGCGGAGCGGATCCCCACCACAAACTCGCCATTGCCCTGTAAATCTACCCAGCCCAAAGGAGCAGCATAGCTAGAGCGATCAAAGGGTTCCAACCGCTCCAGCCACTGCAGCGCCGCCTGCTGGGGATACCCTCCCACTGCCGCCGTCGGGTGGAGCTGGGCCAGCAGGTCGAACAGATGCACATCGGCGGGGAGCTCGGCCTCGATCAAAGTTTGCAGATGCTGGATGTTGGCCAAACGGAGCAGCCGAGGCTGAGGGGAAATGCAGGGATCCATTCCCAACCGACTCAGAGCCTCCCGGATCGAGCGCACCACCCACTGGTGTTCGCGGCGGTCTTTGGGGCTGCGGAGCAGCTCCTCGGCCAACTGGCGATCCTGGACAGGGGTGGCGCCGCGGGCGGCGGAGCCGGCTAAGGCATCGATCTGCACCCGACCTTGCCACACGGAAAGCAAGCGCTCCGGGGTGGCCCCCAAGAAAACCTGGGGAAAGGCCCCCTCTTGGACCAGGGGGAGAGGCCTGGCCGGCAAATTCCCCCGAGCATCTGCCTCCAAGGACTTCGGCCCGCTGACGCCAGCGGCAAAGGCAAAGATGCTGCAATCGGGATGATCTTTTTCCAGGTAGGCCAGCAGGGACGGGATTGACGGCGGGACAGGCAAGTGCAGATCCACGGCTTCGGCCAGCACCACTTTCTCCAGGGATCCCACCTGAATCACCTGCAGGGCTTTTTGGATGCGCGCCAAGAGGGGGGCTTCCTCCAAGTTCACTGGCACAGGAGCTTGCAATTCCCACGAGGGCAAGGGGGATCCAGAAAGGCGCTCCATTTGGGCAAAAAAGGCGGTGATCTGCCCGGCCAAAGCCGCTAGGTCGCTCTCGGGGTCGATTTCCAGATTGAGCCGCGCTACCGTCAGGGATCCCCAGGAGCCTGGTACCTGCAACAGTTGCCAACGTGGCAGCACCAGCGCCGCCCCCCCATCACTCCTGGGGCTGAAACCAAGGCGACAGAAACACAGGGGGCGTTCCTGCCGGCTGTCTGGGAATCTTCCCACTTCCGAGGGCTCCATTCTGCCGACGCAAGCGGTATGGACATGGGGCTGCAGCTCTTCTACAAAGCTCCGTGCCGCCCGCAAGCCCCCTTCTCCCGCGAGATCAACCTGCCGCAGGGATCCCCATCCCAACACCCGCACCCTTTCCCCGTGGGCCTTGTGGGAGAGATAACAGTAGCTCGGGAATCGGTTTGCGGGGAGCGAACCCAGCCTCTGGGCCAGCACCGCCAGCGGATCCAGCTCTGGGATGGGCTGCGACAAGCTGAGGATTTGGGGAACACCCCGCGCCCGCGCCATCTGTTGGCAGGCGGCTAGGAAGGGATCCCAGTGGCGCCGATTCCCCGTCTCGCCTGTCCAAGCAGAAGTGCGAGTCGGCGGCCATGCTCTCGGCCACTCCAGGCACTCAAGCGTACCGTGGGCATTCCAAGGGGAAAGAGAAGAGGTCATGCGCAAGAAAAAGAAGACGATCCCACCTTGGCCGAAAACAGGACACCCGTCGATGGAGACCGGCAGAAGATGACTTTAGGATAAGAGATTAGGAGAAGGGCCGGCAGCCTGAGCTTCTGGGGGCCAGATCTGAGGAGCTTCTTCACGGACTGCAAAGTTTCTTAGCATCCTGGGGGATGCTTTCTCAGGCGCTCTACCTTACAGAACAGATATAGACAGATCCGGAGACGGGCCCCAGAGCAGGCTTGCTCCCCAAGGAGAATTCGCATGCATCCAGATGTCAGCCAAGTGCAGCCAGCAGCAGAGGTCGCATGGAGTGACCCCTCCCGCCGGCAATTGTGGATGGCTGCCCTCAAGCCCCCCATGTACAGTGTGGCGATCATGCCCATCTGGGTGGGATCCGCCATTGCCTATGCCCAGTCAGGGGTGCTGGACTTGGGGGTTTTGGGGGTGTTTTTGGGAGCCGCCATCTGCATCTTGGCCTGGGTCAACCTCAGCAACGACGTGTTCGATGCCCAGACAGGGGTGGACAAAAACAAACTCCACTCCCTGGTTAACCTGACAGGCAAGCCGGGGCGGGTGTTTTGGGTGGGGAATGCCTTTTTGGCTCTGGGGCTGCTGGGGATCCTGTGGCTGAGCTGGCGGCAATCGGATCCCACGGTGCTGCTGTTGGTGCTGCTGGCCTGCGGGCTGGGCTATGCCTACCAAGGGCCGCCCCTGCGCCTGGGCTACCAGGGCCTGGGGGAGATCCTCTGCTTTTTCAGCTTTGGGCCGCTGGCGGTTTTGGCCGCCCACTACAGCCAAAGCCAGACCTGGTCGCTGCCGGGGTTAGCGGCCTCACTGGTGGTGGGAATGGCGACCAGCTTGATTTTGTTTTGTTCCCATTTCCATCAAGTGCAGGATGACCTAGCCTGCGGCAAGCGCTCGCCGGTGGCCCGCCTGGGAACCTTGCGCTCGGCCCGCCTCATCCCCTGGCTCTGCGGCAGCCTTTTTGGCCTGATGCTGCTGTTTGTGGGGCTGGGGATCTTTCCGGCTTGGACCCTGCTGAGTTTGGCGGGGATCCCGTTTGCAGTGCGGCTCTCCCGCCTGCTGGGGGCTTACCATGACCAGCCGCAGCGGATTAGCCACTCCAAGTTCATTGCCGTCGGCCTCCACTTTTGGCTGGGGCTGTTTCTGGGGCTAGGGTTCATCCTCAGCCGCTATGGCTGAAGGCTGAAAAGTCGGCTTAAGGCTAGGTGTGCGCGGGATCCCTCCGGTGCAGCCGGCAAAATGAGATAAGCTACAGCCTAGTGCGCTAGGTCAGAGCATGGCCTCTGAGGTGAGTCATCGGTTCGGGTCGAGGTGAGGCGGCAGCAAGAATAGGATGGGGCGATTCTTCAATTCCAACCTGGGGGTGGCGCTGTTGGGGAGCAGCATCTTGGCTGCTTTGGTGGGCTGGGCCTTGTCGATCGACATCGAAGAAGTGAAGGTGGAGTCTCCTCCCCCCGACCAGCCCCTCTCGGTCAGCCGCAGGGTAGATATCTTGGGTCGTCGGGGAGGCCATCAGCGGTGGCGACTGATCGCCGAGCAGGTGGATCTGGCAGCCGGGCAACAGGTATTTGAGCAGGGGGCGCACGGCTACTTCTACGGAGAAAGCGCCGACCGACAGGAAGGGGTGCCGGATCCCTTTTTTGATAGCAGCGAGCAGATGACTTGGCGGGCCAAGCGAGCCCGCTACAATGCCACCGCCGACGAGCTGTATTTGGATGGCGAGGTGGAGGTGAGGAGCGACGATGGCAGCTTGCTCTTGACCAGCGCCCTGAGAGTCACCCCCGAAGAACGCATCGAGGTGCCCGCGGAGTTCACCCTCAAAGGCCGGGAAATGGTGTTGCAGGGCCGCTCTGGCTCGTTTAACTTTCAATTTGCCCTTCTCAGCGCTCAGCAGGGCAAGCTGGTGGTGCTGCGCACCGACAGCCCGGCAGCCGCCCCCCCGACCGATCCCGCCAGCGCTTCCCAGTGGGTGGCCAGTGCTGCAGCGGATCCCGCTTCCATCACCATCACCGCCGACCAGATCACCTACGACCGCACCCAACAAGTGGCTCAGGGGAAAGGGAACCTGCGCATTCGCGAACGTGGCATCGAAATTCGCGCTCCCCAGGGCACCTACCTGCGGCAACAGGCCCAAAGCATTCTCTCCGGCGGCGTGGTGTTACAGGAGGTGGCCGGCGACAGCAGCCGGGATCCCTTGTTGGCGGATCTGCGCTTGGCCCAGGCTTCCCCCGGCCCGGAGGCAACCCCCAACCGACAGGATCAAGAAGTCACTATCATCGCCGACCGCCTCACCTACGACCGCAACACGCAAATTGCCCAAGGGGAAGGCAACCTGGAGATCCAGCAGGGGGAAACCATCATCCGGTCGGCCCAGGGCACCTACCGCCGCCGCGAATCCCAAAGTTTGTTGACCGGAGGGGTCACCCTGGAAGAGCCCGGACGGGTGCTCACCTCAGCCCGCCTAGAGGGCAACCACCGCGACAAGATCTTCTTCTTTGAAGAGAACGTCCTTTACCGGCAGATGGCTGCCTCTACCCCCACGCCCGGCGGGGGATCCCTGACGGAAGAACTGCGCCAAGCCGAAACCGAAGTGCGGGCTGCCCGCCTGGTTTACAACTCCCGCACCGGTACTTCCGAGTTTAGCGATGCCGTCGAGTTTATCCAGCGGGGACGTAGGGCCAAGGCCAACCAAGCCACCATCACCCCTGAAAAGGTGGAGCTGCGGGGAGAGGTGGTGATCGAGCAGATCGAAGGGGACTGGCTGGCGCGGCGCTTGCAAAACTCAGAGACCCAGGCGGATGTGGATCAGCCGACGGTGATCTACGCCGACCGGGTGGAGATCGACCAAGCCAGCGGCGATGCCCGCTTCTTCGGCAATGTGGTTATTGTGCAGGCCAACCGCGCCATCGAAGGGGATCGCGCCGATTACTTCGACCGAGAACAAATTTTCAAAATCAGCGCCGAACAGGCTCCTGTGGTGCTCTGCGATCGGGGAGAGGTCAACCGCCTTCCCGGGGAGAGCGCTCAAGCCCTGCCAGGCCGCAATGCGCTGGATCAGATGTGCCGGGGCGCCAATCGCCTCAGCGGCAAGCTGGTCACCCTGAACATGAAACGGGAT
This sequence comes from Synechococcus sp. R3-13, assembly GCF_047462195.1. Lineage (NCBI taxonomy): Bacteria > Bacillati > Cyanobacteriota > Cyanophyceae > Synechococcales > Synechococcaceae > Synechococcus > Synechococcus sp. R3-13. The sequence continues at coordinate 12,409 of NZ_JANSIO010000065.1, forward strand.
GAATACACCGTCGAAGGAGACGAGCAGCAGCAGGGAATGTTTCAGTTTCGCATCACCGACGCCCTCTGACGGGCTCCATCTGGGGTTTTTTATCGTCTAGGTTTGGCTGAGAGTGTGATCCGAGGTGATGTAATGACTGCCCCACTCGCCGAGGGTAAACTGCGCAGAGCTCCTGCTCAAACGGGCAGCTTTTGGGGATCCCTGAAATTGGGGGCTGCCTTTTTGGAGTTTTATCTCTTCAAAGAGATGATTCGCCCCTTCTTTCTGGGAGTGGCCGGGGGGACGGTGCTGATGCTGGGCAACCAGCTCTTTATCTACACCGATCTGCTGGTGAAAAAGGGCGCTCCTCCGCTAACCATTTTGCACATTCTCATCCTCAATTTGCCCGCCATTTTGGTGGTCACCTTTCCCATTGCCGGCCTCTTTGCCACCTTGCTCACCCTGGGCAAAATGGGAGCCGACAGCGAGATCACCGCCCTGCGTGCTGCTGGGATCCCCTATCGCAAAGTGTTTATCCCCGTGCTCTGTATTGGCCTGCTGATCAGCGGCTTGGCGCTGTTGACCAATGAAGTGATTGTGCCGGAAACCAACCAAAAGGTGAAAATCCTGAACAAGAACCTCATCTTGGCTCAAGATGCTCTTTTGTTTAATCCAGAAGAGATCGTGCGGGTGGATGATGATCTCTGGTTTCATGTCGGATCGATTGACCCGAAGACCGGCTTGATGCAGGATTTGTTGATCCTGGATCGCAAAGCTGAGACCGGCCACCTGCGCTATCCGCAGGTGATCTCCGCTCAAACCGCGCAGCAGGTGGGCCAATCGTGGCAACTGCGAGATGTGGTGATCCGCCGTTATGACGAGCAGGGGCGCACCTACTATGAAGGCCAGGTGGAAGAAATGCAGCTCAACATCGTCAACAAACTGGTGGGCCTGGTGTACGCGGAAAAGGTGCCCCAAGAGCAACGGGCGGGGGAGCTGTGGGAGCAGTGCCAGCGATATCGAGCGGAGCAACGTCCTTCTGCCGATGTGGCTCGCTGCCTGACGGAATACCACCTCAAGTTCGCCATTCCTTTGGCCAGCTTTTTCGCCATCTTGGTGGCTGCCCCCTTGGGCCTGCAAACGGTGCGGCAAACGGGGCGCTACGGCGGCGTGGCGCTAGCGATTGTTCTGGTGTTTACTTACTATGTACTGATGAGCCTGGGACGAGCGATGGGTCGAGTTGAGCACATCGATCCCTGGCTGGCTGCCTGGTTGCCGAATATGATTTTCGGTGGGGTAGGCCTTTCTTTACTGTGGCGGTTTTTACGGTGAAATCCTGCAACTTCCCCCCTGACTTCAGCCCTTGGGCAAAGTGGTTGGCCCTTTGCTGGGGCGGCTCCCTGTGGTTGGGGACAGGAG
>NZ_JANSIO010000066.1:0-2041 GCF_047462195.1 Synechococcus sp. R3-13
TGCGGGGCTCCTGCGATTTCTAGCTGATATCGCAATGCAGGTATCTAGAGATGGAAAAAGATCACTCGTTTTACTCATTGACATTGAAATTGATGAGCCATGGTTTCTTGAAGGTAATCTGTGTAGGCCAGCCCATACTGTGAATGATCCTAAGCAAAGTAAGCGTGATGCTTATCTAGCGGATAGAGGCTGGGTTGTAGTTCGGTTCTCAGAACGGCAAGTTTATGAAGAAAGTGAAAAGTGCATTAATCTCATCTTTTGCTTGGTTTCAGGTGTCTTGGGTGCATTAGATTCTAAACAGCCAGACTTATCATTTTCATTTCCAACGGACCACAAGAGATGGGGTGATCAAAGTGCTCTTAGTGAACCTAGATTTCCTCCTTCCTACTTTTAATTCCCAAGGTTGAGACTGGCCCTACCGGGATTGAATTGAGCTAACGCGCTGGTCCGAGACGCTGCTGCAGGATTTGTGCGGCCAGCAACACATCCAGGGGGGTGGTTAGCTTCAGATTGGATTCCTCCCCTTCGACGATGTAGACTGGCCAACCCAGCTTCTCGAATAGGGCTGCGTCATCGGTCACTTGCCAACCTTGGGCCAGAGCCTCCTGATGGGCTTGCCACAGCAACGACAGGCGAAATCCTTGCGGGGTTTGCGCTGCCCACAGCCTGCTGCGCTCCGGCGTCGATTGGATTTGGATCCCGTTGGGGCCGGTCTCTGTCACTTTAATCGTGTCTTTAACAGGGATCCCCGCGATGAGACCATCCACCTGCTGCAAAGCAGCACTACAGCGATCGAACAACTTAGGGGTAGCTAGGCAGCGGGCCCCATCGTGGATCAACACCCGCTCTACTGTTCCCAGGTTATAGAGATACTCAACCCCCCTGTAAACCGACTCCTGCCGCGTCGCCCCCCCTTGTAAAAGCTGCACCGGCGTGGACAGATCCATTGCCGCCAGGATCTGCTCGATGGCCGGCCAATCGCCGGGTTGGGAGAGAATGCCGATCCACTCGATGGAGCTGGCTCGATCCGCAGCCTGCAACGTCCAAGCCAAAATCGGCTGACCCAAGAGCGGCAGCAACAGCTTATTGACCGCAGCTCCCATTCGCTTGCCGCTGCCAGCCGCCGGGATCAGAAGGTGCATGGGATCCAAAAGCGCATTCAACCGGATCCCAGTGTACTGCTCAACTCAACCTTCCAACTCTCCCGAAGCAGTGACAAAGTCAGGGTAGGCAATGTTGCCGTGCTCGCCAATATCCAAGCCGGCCAACTCTTCTTCTGCCGAGACGCGCAGACCGATGGTGCCCTTCAAAATCAAAAACAAAGCCAGACAACAGATAAAAGACCATCCTCCCAGGGCAATAACCCCCAGAATCTGTACCGGCAACACCGCCCAAGTCACCCCCGCTTCCGCATGGGCAAACCACGGGATCCCTGCAGCAATGACCCCCCAAGCGCCGCACACCCCATGTACCGACACCGCCCCCACCGGGTCATCCACCTTCAAGGTGCCCTCGATAAACAGCACCGACAACACCACCAACACCCCGGCCACCGAGCCGATAAGGATTGCCCCCAAAGGATGAACAGTGTTGCAAGGAGCAGTAATGCCCACCAGCCCCGCCAGTGTCCCATTGGCTGCAAACGTCATGTCCGGCTTGGTAAAAATGGCCCAGGAAGTACAGAGAGCGCCGATGGCTCCTGCCGCCCCGGCCAAATAGGTATTGAAAGCAATCCAGCCAATATCAGGAATCGCTGCCGTTGTAGAGCCGGCATTAAAGCCAATCCAGCCCAGCCACAGGATCAACGCCCCCAACATACCCAAGGGTAAGCTATGCCCGGGAATAGCCCGCGGCTCCCCATTGGGACCATACTTGCCCAAGCGCGGACCCAACACCAAAGTTCCCGCAAAAGCTGCAGCCCCACCCACCAAGTGCACCACCCCCGACCCGGCAAAGTCAATGTAGCCCAGGTTTTCCAGCCAGCCGGCTGTACCACCGTTGTAGTCGGCAAACAGGCCATTCCAGGCCCAGCCCCCGGAAA